>VGPU01000003.1 GCA_016882525.1 Cyanobacteria bacterium M_surface_10_m2_119
TGTTGGCAGGGGATGGGGAGCTGCCGGAGGAGCGGCTGGATGGGGAGTGCCTGAAGGGGGACCTGCGGGCGCTGCTGGAGCAGCTGCCGGAGCTGCAGGGGCAGGTGCTGAAGATGCGCTACGGCATTGACACCGACGGCCAAGGCCTGCAGGAACCGATGAGCCTCAGCTCAATCGCCAAGACCCTGGGCATGAGCCGCGACAAGACGCGCAACCTCGAGCGCAAGGCCCTCGAGGGCATCCGCAGCCAGTCGCGCCGGCTGGACGGCTACCTGGCCGCCTAGAAGAACTGGTCGAAGTTGTCGAAGTCGACGGCGCTGAAGGTGCCGTTCTCCACTTGGGCCATCAGCCGCTCCAGCTGCACCCACAGGGCGCCGGCGGTGCCCACCGAGAGCACGAAGCTCACCAGCAGGGCGGCGCCGCTGGAGAAGCCGAAGACCTGCAGGCTGCCGCCGATGAACAGGGTGATGCCCAGGATCACACCGATGAACGGCAGGGTGGTGGCGCCGGTGCCCAGGGGCAGCAGGGCCAGCCGATCCTGCTTCCAGCCCTCCAGGCGGTTCTGCACCAGCCGGGCGAACGTGAGGCCGCAGAGCACGCCGATCGCCAGGCCCACCCCGGCCACCAGGTAGGGCGGCTGGCCGATGGGGGCGTACTCCAGCAGGAACTCGACGGCATCAAGGTCGCCGTAGCTGCCGCTGGCCAGGTCGGAGGCCGCTTCGCTGAGGTTGATCGGCGCGGAGAACGGCTCGAGGGACACGGCGCTGCATTCCAGATGGCGCCGACCCTAGCGACGCTGCTTCCTCAGGGTTCCCAGCGCTGGGAACCCAGGAAGGTGAGCTGCACCGCCTCACTCGCCTGGTGATCGCGCGGGCCCAGGCTGAGCATCGTGCCGCCAAGATCCATCCGGCCGATGGCTTCCAGTCCCTGCACCAGGCTGGCGCGGCTGGGCTCGGGCCCTGCCCGCCGCAGGCCCTCGGTGATCAGCTTGGCGGCGAGAAAGCCCTCCAGGCTGGTGAACCCGAAGCCTGCTTCCGGGTCCTGGCGCCGCATCAGCCGCTGGTATTCCGCCACCACCGGCACCCGCCGGTTCCAGGGAAAGGGCACCACCTGGCTGATGCCGATGCCCGTGGCATGGCCATCGGGGAGGGCGTCCTGGAGCCCGCGGGTGCCCACAAACGACACGTTCATCAGCTGGGCGCGGCTGCCGCGCCGCTGCAGCTCCCGGCTGAATGCGGCGGCGCTGGGGTAGGCGGCAATGATCACCACCGCATTGGCTTCGGCCTCCAGGACCGTGCGCACGGCAGCCGCCACTTCGGTGGAGTTGCGCCGCACCGAGGCGGTGGCCACAGGCCGAAGGCCATGGTGGCGCAGGGCCCGCTCACTCGCCGCCAGGCCGTCATCGCCGAAGGCATCCGCCTGGTGCACCACGGCGATGCGGTGGCGGGCATCGCGGACGAGGTCGTTGACGATGTGGTCGATTTCCGCCTGGTAGCTGGCCCGCAGGTGGAACACCGTGGGCCGCTGGGGCTCCCGCAGCACCCGGGCCCCCGTGAGTGGCGCCACCAGGGGAATCCGCGCTCGCTCCACCTGGGGCAGCGCAGCCTGGCTGGTGGGGGTGCCCACGTAGCCGAACAGGGCCAGCACCCGGTCGTTCTCGATCAGCTGGCGGGTGTTGCGCACGGTGAGATCGGGCTCGTAGCGGTCGTCCCGGCTGATCAGGCGGATCGGCCGGCCGTGGATGCCGCCGCGGCGGTTCACCTCCGCAAACCAGGCTTCCGCACCCTGGCGATACTCCTGTCCCAGCTGAGCCGATGGCCCGGAGAGGGGCGCCGATTGGCCCAGGAGCAGGGCCTCGCCCTGTGGCTCTCCCGGCTGCGGCGGCGTGTTGAGCGTGCCGGCAGGAGCGGGAGGGCGGCTCAGGCCCAGCAGCAGGGGCAGGGTGGCCAGAACGGGGATGGCTCCCAGGAGGGGGACTGCCGCCCGGAAGCTCGCGCCTAGGGTCGGGCCAGACGGCGCAGCCCCCATGGCCCCGCGCAGACAGAAGCGCTGGAACATCCTGGCCATCCTCTCGGTGGTGGTGGCCACCATCCTCGCCGTGATGGGGCTCGCCCAGATCGATGTGGAGCCGGTTCGCAGCCGCGATTCCCTGCGCCTCACCTCGGCCTCCCGGGCCCTCACCACCGATCCGGCCCATGTGCTCTCCAGTGGCTGGACCTCCCTGCGCGGAGAACGCCTCAGTGGCGCCGAGACCGCCGTGGATCAGCAGGCCCTCCAGCAGGCCCGCCACAACGTGCAGGTGGGGGTCTACACCACCAGCACCTATGACCTCGACCTCAGCGTCCCCAGCTTCTTCGCCAACGGCTACCTCTGGCTGCGCTGGGATGAACCCCTGCAGCGTTATCTCGACGCCTGGGGCGCCACCATCGATCAGCGCATCAACCTGCTCAACGGACTGGTGTCAGATGCCGATCCGGTGCTCCAGCCCCTCAGCGATCGGCCCGAAAAGCTCGTGGATGGCAGTTATTACCAGCTGTTCACCTACATGGGCCGCTTCTACATCGACCGGGCCAGCTTCCGTCACTTCCCCTTCACCACGGTAAGCCTGCCGCTGGTGGTGGAGGCCGACGACGTGGACGGGGAGCTCGACTACGCCAGTCTGCGCTTTGAGCCTGATCTTCAGAACAGTGGCATGGGCCTGTATGCGGCAATCATCGGCTGGCTCAACCGGGGCTGGTCGATGGCGGAGTACCGCCACCACTACGCCACCAACTTCGGCCTCGGTGGTGCGGAGAACGATTACAGCCAGGTGGTGTTTGACATGGCTTTCGGCACCTCCGCCTGGGCCGCTTTCTGGCGGCTGCTGCTGCCCCTGGCGGTGCTGATGGCGATGGTGCTGCTCGTGTTCAAGGTGCGGCCCGATGAACAGGACGCTCGCGCCAGCATCCCCGTCACGGTGCTCCTCACTCTGGTCTTTCTGCAGCAGACCTACCGCTCCGAGCTGCCCCAGCTGCCCTTCCTCACCTTCCTCGACCAGGTGTATGTGGTGGCCTACGTGGTCACCCTGATGGCCTTTGTGCTGGTGATCTGGATCGGCCGGCGCTACAGCGACATGGAGGCGATGGCCGAGGGGCCAGAGCGCGACCAGCTCGAGCGCCATCTCTACCGGCTGGATGAACTCTGGCCCCTAGCCGTCGTGGTGTTCAGTTCCCTGAGCATCCTGGTGTGCTGGCTCACCATTCCCGCCGGAAGCTGAACGTTCGGGGGACAGAGGCCAGAGCAGCTCCACCTCGGCTCCTCCCAGCTCCGCACTGCGCCCGAGCCTGAGTCGGCCGCCGTGGTTCTGCATGGTGGTGCGCACCACGAACAGCCCGAGGCCACTGCCCTGGGGCTTGGAGGTGGTGAGGAGCAGGGGAGTGCTTCTCGGGAAGCCGGCACCGCTGTCGGCGATGCGAAGGCGCACCGCACTGGCCTCCCGGGTCAGCGTCAGGTGCAGGTGCCGCCCGTCGCGAAGGTTCTGCACCAGCAGCGCATCTATGGCGTTCTGCAGGAGGTTGTTGACCGCCGATTGCAGCTGGGTGGCATCCCCATCCAGCCACAGGTCACCCTCCAGTACCACCGTGGAGAGGGCGATGGCGTGTTGGCTGATGGCTCGGCGGAAGAACAGCAGGGAGCTCTCCACCACCGTCACCAGGTTGACCGGCTTGTGAGGTGTGTTCACGTTGCGCAGCAGCATGAGCATCCATTCCGTGATCTGCACGGCCCGCTGGGCCTCGCTGTTCAGGGCCGCCAGCCGCCGGGTCAGCTGGGTCTGCAGAGGAAGACTGGCGCGATCCGGCTCGGAGCTGGAGCTGCGGCCGGCGGGCATGGCGTCCGTGAACTCCAGGTCCTGCAGGGCCAGCCGGCAGTGCAGCAGGATCGTGCTGAGGGGCTGCCGGATCTCGTGGGCCACCACGGCGGCGGTGAGGCTGCTGTTCAGCTTGCGCTCCATCTCCACGCGCTGCTCGTCGCTCTGGCGCCGGCGCTGCTGCACCCTCCGGTTGGTCTCCAGGCGGCATTTCTCCAGTCGCTGGCGGCGGCGTTCCAGCATTCAGAGCATGCGCACCAGCACGGCCCCGCCGCTGCCCAGGGTGAGCACCGGCACGGTGTTGCGCAGGGGAATGGCGGTCCCTTCCCAGATGGACAGCGGTCTCAGTTGCAGGGGTTGCCCTGCCGGGTTGAGCAACGGCTGGCCGAGCTCCTGTTCCAGGAGGCTGGCGGCGGGGGGTGCCTGGGAGAGGGTGCTGCCTGGGGAGGGGCGCAGATCGGCCATCAGCTGAGCCATCAGCCTCTGGCTGCGCGGCGACTGCTGGGCGCTCACCGCTGGCAGCAGAAAAGCCAGGCTGCCGTTGGCCGGTTGTAGCCCGGGGCTGTCGGTGATGCCGCCAAGGGCGCCGGTGTAGATCCGTCCCCTCTCCTCCTGGCAGAGGAGGAGGATCCGCTCACCGGGGCCGCTGCGTCGGGGGAGATTCGGCTGCAGGCACTGCACCAGGGGCCTGCGGGCCGCCCGGTTGAGCCCCTGGCGATCGGCCGTGAACAGCAGCTGGTGGCGGTTGTTGAACGCCAGCATCACGCCACCGCTCTGGAGCACGGCAGCCCTGCGGATGTTCACCTCCAGAAATCGGTGATCCGGGCTGGCCGCGTAGGTGTGCATCTCGGTCCACTGGCCCCAGTCCTGCGCCACCTGCAGGCTCAACTGCAGCTCAGAGCGCAGCAGCGTGAGGGCCTCCTGCCGTTCTGCCAGGCGCACCTGATGGCGCTGCTCCAGCAGGCTCACAAAGGTGAAGCCTGTGAGGCCCAGCAGGGCCGCAGCGCTCGCGCGCCACAGCCACTCCTGGCTGGAGCGGGGCGGCAGCGGCCGCCGTTCCTCACGCCGCCAGGAGCGCAGTGCCAGGCGCATGCGGGCCCAGGGCGCGGACGGGGAGGTCACGGCGGCGTCCGCTCGCTTCAGGCCGCGGAGGCGAGGGGATTGAGCCGGGCCAGCATGCCGCCGGCCAGCTTGCGGGGGGAGAAGGTGCGGCGCACCAGGCCCGCCAGGGCCCGCAGGTCCTCGGTGTGCAGGCGATCGCCCTGCACGAGGGTGAGCAGCAGGCGCTGGCGCAGGCTGCCGCCATCGGGCCCCAGCAGCAACTTCAGGCCCGAGCCCATCACCGGCAGCAGATCCGTGCTCGGCCCTTCTCCTTCCACCACCGCCAGCAGGCTCTCGAGGCGCTCGATGCGCAGCCGGCCCTGCTGGTCGAAGAGCACATCCAGCAGCTTCTCGCGCATCTCCGCCGTGTCGCCGGCCAGCAGCCGTCTCGCCACATAGGGGTAGGCCACCTGGAGGATGCGGAAGGAGGGATCCAGCCGCATCGCCAGTCCCTCCTGGCTCACCACGGCCCGGATGATCAGGGCGAAGCGGGCAGGCACCCGGAACGGGTAGTCGTACATCAGCTCCGAGAAGCGGTCGGTGACCGCCTTGAAGTTGAAATCGCCCACGTTTTCGCCGATGGCTCCTCCGAGCACCTCTTCCAGGGCCGGAATGATCGGTTCGAGGTCAGTGCTGGGGTGAAGGAAGCCCAGCTGCACGAAATCCTCGGCCAGGGCTCGGAAATCGCGGTTGATCAGATGCACCACCGCGCTGGTGAGGGTGAGGCGGTCGGCATCCGTGATCGAATCCATCATCCCGAAATCCACGTAGCCCACGTGACCCATGGCGCCGGTGCGGCCCGGCAGGGCGAACAGGTTCCCGGGGTGGGGGTCGGCGTGGAAGTAGCCGAACTCGAGCAACTGGCGCAGGCCCGACACCACGCAGGTGCGGATCAGGGCCGCGGGGTCGAGGCGCTGGCCCTCCAGCACCTGCCGCTCCTGCAGCTTGGTGCCATGGATCCAGCTCGTGGTGAGCACGCGCTCGCCGCTGAGGTGCCGCTCCACCGCCGGCACGTGCACCTCTGGATGGCCGGCGAAGAGCGCCGCGAAGCGCTCGGCATTGTCGGCTTCCCGGCGGTAGTCGATCTCCTCGAACAGGGAGCGCCCGAACTCGTCGATGATTTCGGTCAGGCCAAAGCCGAGGTTGAGCGGCAGCAGGGGCCCGGTGAGGGTGGCCAGCAGGCGGATCAGCACCAGGTCGCGGCGCAGGATCCGCTCCAGGCCTGGCCGCTGCACCTTCACCGCCACCCAGTGGCCGTCGGCCAGCCGCGCCCGGTACACCTGGCCGAGGCTGGCGGCCGCCATCGGGTAATCCGGGAACTCGGCGAACAGCTGGCTCGCCGGTGCCCCCAGCTCGGCTTCGATCGTGGCCAGGGCCACGTCGTGGGGGAAGGCGGGCAGGTTGTCCTGCAGGCGGGTGAGCTGCTCGAGCCAGTCGCGCCGCACCAGGTCGGGCCGGGTGGAGAGGGCCTGCCCCACCTTGATGAAACAGGGGCCCAGGGCCGTGAGGGTGTGCAGGATGCGCTCGGCCAGGCGCCGTTGCACTGCCTTGTCGCTGCTGTTGCCCTGCACCAGCAGCACCAGGCCCAGGCTGCCCAGCTGCCAGAGCACGGTCGCCAGCCGGCTGGCCAGCAACCAGGGCCTGAACAGCAGCCAGCGCAGGTCGGCGGCGGGCTGGTAGCCGTTGGCGGCGGAGGAGAGGGCGGGCAAGGCGGTTGGGGGGATGGCCAGCCCGGAGGCTGCGGGACGCTCACTGGGCAGACTCTAGAAACCGTCGACGGGCCGGGTGATGCAGCCCCTCCTCCCCCCCCTGCTGGCCCCGCCCGCCCCCTGGTCGCGCCCCCTGGCTTTGCACCTGCCCGCCCATGGGCGGGGGCGGGGCCTGCCGTCGCCGCTGGCCCAGCTGCTGCGGCAGCCACCGGCCAGCTGGGATCTGCCGGAGTTGCCCTGGATCGGCGGCCCCCTCGAGCCGGAGGGGGCGGTGGCTGAGGCCCAGCGCCGCTGTGCCATCCAGCTCGGGGCTGCGCGCTGCTGGTTTGGGGTGAACGGCGCCAGCGGGCTGCTCCAGACCGCCCTGCTGGCCCTGGCTCCACCGGGCAGCCGGGTGCTGCTCCCCCGTCACCTGCATCGCTCCCTGCTGCACGGCTGCCTGCTGGGTGGGCTGAGGCCGGTGCTGTTCGACCTGCCCTTCGATCCGGCCACCGGACTGTGGCTGCAGCCCGACGCCCCCTGGCTGGAGCGGGTGCTCGCCGCCGCCCTGGCGGCGGGCCCGCTGGCCGCGGTGGTGCTGGTCTCCCCCACCTATCAGGGGCTGGCGGCCGAGCTGGCCCCCCTGGCCGCCCGTGTGCGGGCCGCCGGCCTGCCGCTGCTGGTGGATCAGGCCCATGGCCGCGGCGAGGCCCTGGCGGCCGGCGTGGATCTGGTGGTGCTCTCCTGCCAGAAGGCCGCCGGCGGCCTGGCCCAGAGCGCGGCCCTGCTGTTGCAGGGCAGCCGGGTGGATCCGGCCGCCGTGGAGCGGGCCCTGCTCTGGCTGCAGACCTCCAGCCCCAGCGCCCTGCTCCTCGCTTCAGCCGAGGTGGCTCTGCAGGAGCTGGGCAGTTCCCGCGGTCTTCGGCGCCGGCGCCGCGCCGAAGGCGTGGCCGCCCGCCTGCGACAGCGCTGCGCGGCCCGGGGCCTCCCCCTGCTCACCACCGACGATCCCCTGCGCCTGGTGCTGCACACCGCCTCCATGGGCATCAACGGCCTGGAGGCGGATGGCTGGTTGCTGGAGCGGGGTGTGCTGGCGGAGTTGCCCGAACCCGGCACGCTCACCTTCTGTCTGGGGGAGCGGCCACCCCGGGGCGTGGTGGGGCGGCTGCCGCGGGTGCTCCAGCGGCTGCAGCGCGCCCTCGGGGGGCCGCCCTTGCCGCCCTTCAGCCGGCCGCCCCTGCCGCTGGTGGCCGAGCCCGAGCTGGAGCTGGGCGTGGCCTGGCGGGCACCATCGCTGGCCGTGCCGCTGGCGGTAGCGGCCGGGCACATTGCGGCGGAGCCCCTCTGTCCTTATCCCCCGGGGATTCCTCTCCTGATTCCCGGGGAGCGGATCGATGGGGAGCGGGCCCGTTGGCTGGCGGAACAGGCCCGGGAGTGGCCTGGGCAGATCGCTGATACGGTGAGGGTTGTGGCCGCCTGAGGCTCCGCTGCCGCCGTGTCCGGATCCCCGATGCCCTACCGCTGGGATTTCGTGACGCCGGGCCTGCCCGACGCCGCCTTCCACGACGCCCCTGGCTTCAGTCCCACACCGATGGAGCTGAGGGTGATGCTGCTGGCCCATCTGCGCCCACTGGCCCACTCCCTCGTGTGGGACGTGGGCGGGGGCACCGGTGCCCTGGCCCTGGAGATTGCCCGCCTGATGCCAGCGGGCGCGGTGCACACCCTGGAGCGGGACCCAGACGCCATTGCCCTGCTGGAGCAGAACCGCCGCCGCTTCGGCATCGCCAATCTGCACATCCACGCCGGCGCCGCCCCCGATGGCCTCGCCCTGCTGCCGCCCCGGCCGGATCGGGTGCTGCTGGAGGTGGGCCGACCCCTGGGGGACGTGCTGGTGGCGGTGTGGGAAGCCCTCCAGCCCCAGGGGCGCCTGGTGATCAGCACCGCCAGCCTGGAGGGGCTGGTCGATGCGACGGATACCCTGAGCCAGCTCGCCGCCCTGGACGTGCAGGTGGTGCAGGCCACCGTGCACCGCATGCAGCGCCGCGGCAGCCAGGCCAAGCTGGCGGCGGCTGAACCTCTCTTCCTGATTGCCGCCGAGCGGCCCTGACTCCGGTCAGCCCCCTCCGCGTCGTCGTTGCGCCCCCCCTTCCGCGCTTGTCCCTGCTGTCCACCCCCCGCCAGGCCACGTCCCTGGCCCGGCTGCTGAGCGGCTGGGCGGCGGGGGGCATTGGCTTCGTGGTGGTATGGCTGGGGGGCTGGTGGTTCACGGTGGCCGTGGGGCTGATCGTGCACCTCGGCCTGCTGGAGTATTTCCGGATGGCCCAGTCGAAGGGCATCCGCCCGGCCACCAAGACCACCCTGGTGGCGGTGCAGCTGCTGCTGTTCACCACCCAGGCGGCCCCCAGTGACGTGGCGGCGGCGGTGCTGCCCGCCTCCGGCGCCGTGATCTGCGGCTGGCTGCTGCTGCAGCCGGTCACCGGCACGATCGCCGACATTGCCGCCTCCGTGTTCGGCCTCTTCTATCTGGGGTTTCTGCCCAGCCACTGGATCACCCTGCGCGCCCTGCCCGAGGAGGGCCTCGCCCTCACCCTGCTCGCCTGTTTTCTGATCGTGGCCACCGACATCGGCTCCTATGTGATCGGCCGGCGACTGGGGCGGCGCCCCCTCTCTCCGATCTCCCCCGGCAAGACCGTGGAGGGGGCCCTCGGCGGGGTGGGATGCGCCCTGGGCGTCGGTGCGATCGGTGGCAGCTGGATCGGCTGGCAGTGGGGCTGGCTGATCGGTGCCGGCCTCGGGGCGGTGGTGGCTGTCTTTGCGCTGGTGGGGGATCTCACCGAGTCGATGATGAAGCGCGATGCCGGCCTCAAGGATTCCGGCGATGCCATCCCTGGCCACGGCGGCATCCTCGATCGCATCGACAGCTACCTGTTCGTGCCGGCCGTGGTCTATGCCCTCACCACTCTGGTGCTGCCGTTCCTGCAGGCGGGGTTTTAGGCCGGGCTCACCGTGGCGCTGCCCTCCAGCACCACCATGCCGGCCTCCAGCACGGCCCGTTCCACCACGACGGCCGGATCCATCGGCAACAGGCTGGTCACAGCCCCTTCGGCTGCCGCGACCAGCACGCTGCCCTCGCTGGCCTGGAGCGTGGTCTCCAGCTCCACGGGGCGGGCTTCCCCCACGGCCTGAGCCGTGAACACGAGGCGATCGCCGCGAATCGTGAGGCGAACCAGGGGTGCGATGCCCAGGAGGTCTTCGGCCAGCTGGTCGGCCAGCGGCCGCCACTGGGGTTGGGCAAGCGACTGGCTCAGCCCCTCCGGCGTGAAGCTCACCAGGCCGCTGATGCGGAAAGTCTGCTGCAGCTGCACGGGCTGCCCGCGCCAGAGGTTGCCCATCTGCACCTGCAGGCCGGTGCTGCTCAGCTCCACGAGCTCCAGACACAGGTTGCGGTAGCTCACGCCACGGGCCAGCAGCCTCACGCCTTCCAGCCGGCCGCGCAGCAGCTGCAGGGCCGAGCCCTGCAGCTGGATCTCCAGGCTCTCCACGCTCTCGCACTGCTGGCGCACCCACACCTGCAGACCCGCCGCCAGCAGCTGCAGCACCGGATCCTGTTCTCCCTTGCCGCTCAAGCCTTCACCTCCGCCAGCCAGTGCCGGGCCACGGTCTCGGCCTGGTCGATGTGGGGCAGATGGCCGCACTGCTCGAGTTCCTGCAGGCGGTCGCCCAGTAGCTGCTCGGCGGCCCGCTTCTGGGGGGCGCGCAGGATGCGGTCCTGGGCCCCCCAGAGCACCTGCAGGGGCTGGCTGGGCAGGGGGCTGCCGCAGCCCGCAAAGCCACCGGAGCGGGCGAAGGCGGCCAGGGCCTCCCCCCAGCGGGGGGCCTGCAGGTGCAGGGAGGCGATCTCCAGCTCGGCTGGTCCCACGCCCCTGTCGGGGTCGGCAAAGGCGCTGCGGCAGAGCCCCCGGCGCACGCCGGGCAGGGCGAGGAAGCGCACGCCCAGCCCATCCAGCAGCGGGGGCACGGGCATGGGCCGGCCGGTGAGCCCCGCCGGGGCCAGCAGCAGCAGCCGCTGGATCGCCTGCGGTTGGCGCCGGGCCAGCTCCACGGCCACGGAACCGCCCATCGAGGCGCCGATCAGCCCGATTCCCGTCTCGGCCGCAGCGCAGCGGCGGGCCATGGAGGCCACCAGCTGTTCCAGGTGGGTGAGCAAGGGTTCCGGGCCGAAGGTTCCGCCCGCTGGCCGCGGGGTGAAGCCAAAGCCGTAAAGGTCGGGGATGAACAGCTGGCAGTGGGGAGCGAGCAGCGGGGCCAGGCGGCGGAACTCGAGAAAGGAGCTGTCGAATCCGTGCAGCAGGAGCACCGGTGGCCCCGAGCCGACGACCGCCACAGGCCATTCCCCTTCCCGCTCCGGGAGCGGCCACCACTGCACGGCGGCAGCCAGCTCCCGCCCCAGCGGATCTAGCAGACCCTGGGCGGCCTGCCGCACCAACGCCTGGCAGCGTTGTTGGTCGGCTGGTGGAATCACGCTGGCTGCCGCTCGCCGCTGGTGGTGCTCACCAGGGCCGCCAGCAGGTCCGCGGGGCCCACGCTGAAGGGCAGGTGATGCAGATCGGATCCTGGGGCGCAGGCGAAGGCGCACACCGCCTGCAGTTCGGTGACGCGGGCCTGGCCGAGCCCCAGGGCATCGAGGGTGCAGGGAATGCCCAGGTCATGGAACAGGGGCAGCAACTGGCGTCGGGCCTGGCCGGCGAGCTGGTTGCCGCCGAGCACCTCCTCCAGCCGCAGCTGCACCAGGATGCCGAACCCCACCTTCTCGCCGTGGAGCACGCCGTGGCAGGCCTGCAGCTGGGTAAGGCCGTTGTGGACGGCATGGGCGGCCACGGTGCGGCAGCGGGCTCCCCCGATTCCGCCGATCAGCCCGGCGGTGAGCCCGCAGGCTTCGGCCACCCGCACCCAGGCCTCGCTGCCGGGGATCTCCTGGGCGTTGCGGGCATCGAGGAGCAACTGATCGCGCAGCACCCGGGCCATCTGCACCGCCTGCTGAATCAGTCCATCACCGCTGGCACCGCTGCTCACCGAGGCCTCATACCACTTGGCCATGGCGTCGGCGATGCCGCTGGCCAGGGTGCGCCCGGGCGCCTGCAGCAGCAGGCCGTGATCAAAGATCAGCAGATCGGGGCAGCGATCCAGGGCCACATCGCCGCGAAAGGCCCCTTCCGTGGAATACACGTTGGAGAGGGCCGTCCAGCCGGCGCAGGTGGAGGCGCTGGTGGGCACGGTGACGCAGGCCAGTCGCAGCCGGTGGGCAAGGAGCTTGCCGGCATCGAGCACCTTGCCGCCACCCGCGGCCAGCACCAGGTCCGCACCGCTGCTGCGGGCCAGCTGGGCGAGGCGCTCGAGGTCGGATTCGCAGCAGTCGTGGTTGAGAAGCCCGGGGGTGACCTCCAGGCTGCGGGCCTGGAGATCGGCCTGCAGTTGACGGCGGATCCCAGTGGTGGCCTCGCTGCGGCCCAGGAGCAGGACATGCCGGCCCAGGGCGCTGACCTGGGGGAGGGCCTGCTGCCAAGCCTGGGGCCCACGCTGCACGGCGGCGGGGGCGATGGCGTGGCAGGCGCTGCTGGCAGGGGTGGTGCTGGACGGGTTGATGGTGGGCGCTGGGTGGACTGAACTCATTCAACAGTCGACGGTTCCGAGCGCTGTCAGGTGCTGGCGCCGGCGAGCTCGGGCAGGGAGCTGGGCACGGTGGTCTTGCGGATCACAACCTGCTTGTCCTCGTTCACGTCGACGACAGCACTGTCGCCCTCGCCGATGCGGCCGCTGAGGAATTCCTCCGCCAGGGAGTCTTCCAGCAGGCGCATCACCGCACGGCGCAGGGGCCGGGCGCCGTAGGAGGGGTTGTAGCCCTCCTCCACCAGGCGCTCCTTGAAGGCATCGGTCACCGAGAGGCGGATCCCCTTCTCCTCCATGCGGCTGAACACCTCCTTGAGCATGATCTCGGCGATCTCCTTCACTTCGTCACGGGTGAGTTGACGGAAGACGATGATCTCGTCGAGACGGTTGAGGAATTCGGGGCGGAAGTACTGCTTGAGCTCCTCATTCACCAGGGAGCGAATGCGGTTGTACTGGGTTTCTTCAGCCGCCTCGCCGGAGAACTCGAAGCCCAGGCCGCCGCCACCCTTCTCGATCACCTTCGAACCGATGTTCGAAGTCATGATGATCAGGGTGTTCTTGAAGTCGACCGTGCGGCCCTTGGAATCGGTGAGCCGGCCGTCTTCCAGGAGCTGCAGCAGCAGGTTGAACACGTCGGGGTGGGCCTTCTCGATCTCGTCGAACAACACCACGGTGTAGGGACGGCGGCGCACCGCCTCGGTGAGCTGGCCGCCTTCGTTGAAGCCCACGTAGCCCGGAGGCGAACCGATAAGCTTGCTAACGGTGTGGCGCTCCATGAACTCCGACATATCGAGGCGGATCATGGCCTCTTCGCTGCCGAAGAAATAGGCCGCCAGCGACTTGGTGAGCTCGGTCTTCCCGACGCCCGTGGGGCCGGAGAAGATGAAGCTGGCGATCGGCCGGTTGGGATTCTTGAGGCCCACGCGGGCGCGGCGGATGGCGCGCGACACGGCCTTCACCGCCTCGTCCTGGCCGATCAGGCGCTGGTGGAGGGTCTCCTCCATGTTCAGCAGCTTGGCCGACTCGCTCTCGGTGAGCTTCTGCACCGGCACGCCGGTCCAGGAGGCCACGATGTGGGCGATGTCCTCCTCCGTCACCATCGGTGCCCGGTCGGCATCGGCGGGCGCCTCAGCCACGGCCACTGCGGGGCTGCCACCCTCGGATTCGCCGGCAGCGGCCGACTCGCCCTGCTCGTCTTTGCGGGCCTGCAGGATCGTGCGGATCTGCTCCCGCAGTTCCACCTCCTTGTCGCGCAGTTCACCGGCCTTGGTGAAGTCCTGCCCGCGCACAGCCTCTTCCTTTTCCTTCTGCACGGCGCGGAGCTGTTTGTCGATCTCCTTGGCCGCCGGCGGCAGCTTGGAGTTCATCAGGCGCACACGGCTGCCGGCCTCGTCGATCAGATCGATGGCCTTGTCGGGCAGGAAACGGTCGGAGATGTAGCGGTCACCCAGGGTGGCGGCGGCGATCAGGGCCTCGTCGGCAATCTTGAGCCGGTGGTGCTCCTCGTAGCGGTCCTTGAGGCCGCGCAGGATCTCGATGGTGTCGTCGACCGAGGGCTCGCCCACCATCACCGGCTGGAAGCGGCGCTCCAGTGCCGCATCGCGTTCGATGTGCTTGCGGTATTCATCCAGCGTGGTGGCGCCGATGCACTGCAGCTCACCGCGGGCCAGGGCCGGCTTGAGAATGTTGGCGGCATCGATAGCACCCTCGGCCGCACCGGCGCCGATCAGGGTGTGCACCTCGTCGATCACCAGGATCACGTTGCCCGCGCCCCGGATCTCCTCCATGATCTTCTTGAGGCGTTCCTCGAATTCACCCCGGTATTTGGTGCCGGCCACCAACAGGCCGATGTCGAGGGTGAGGACGCGCTTGTCTTCGAGGATGTCCGGCACGTCGCCGGAGTTGATGCGCTGGGCCAGCCCCTCGGCGATGGCGGTCTTGCCGACGCCGGGTTCGCCGATCAGCACCGGGTTGTTCTTGGTGCGGCGGCCCAGGATCTGGATCACCCGCTCGATTTCGTGCTGGCGGCCCACCACGGGGTCGAGCTTGCCGTCGGCGGCCTGCTGGGTGAGGTTGCTGCCGAACTCGTCGAGGGTGGGGGTCTTGGTGGAGCCCTTGCCCCCACCGCCGCCGGCCGCCACCTCGGCGGTTTCGCCGAGCATGCGGATCACCTGGGTGCGCACCTTGGCCAGGTCGACTCCGAGGTTCTCCAGCACCCGGGCGGCCACGCCTTCGCCCTCGCGGATCAGGCCCAGCAGCAGGTGTTCGGTGCCGATGTAGTTGTGGCCCAGCTGGCGGGCCTCCTCCAGGGAGAGCTCCAGCACCCGCTTGGCGCGGGGGGTGAAGGGAATCTCCACGGCCACGAAGCCCGAGCCCCGACCGATTATCTTCTCGACCTCAACGCGGGCATCCTTGAGGTTGACCCCCATCGACTTGAGCACCTTGGCGGCCACACCGGTGCCCTCACCGATCAGTCCCAGCAGGATCTGCTCGGTGCCCACGAAGTTGTGCCCCAGGCGACGGGCCTCTTCCTGGGCCAGCATGATCACCTTGATGGCCTTCTCGGTAAACCTCTCGAACATGGGCCCGGGGCTGCTTCACGTTGGACCAAGCTATCAGGGTTGACGCGGAAGCTGCGGTTGTGCGCACGATTCGGCCAGAGTGCTTGTGGTCACTGGCACTGTGCTGCCCCTGAGTGAATCTCAGCCGAGTGAATCTGGCTTGCCTGGCAATAAAGAACGTCGGTTAACCGAACTCCTCTGAGGGGCTCTCCGTCCCCTGCGCCGGCACCGGATCCCGGCACCTGAGATTGCGCCATTGGATCAGGGCGTCATCCCCATTGCGGTAGTAGCCGCGACGGATTCCCGCTTCCCGGAATCCCAGGGCGCGGTACAGCCCCCGGGCGGCCCTGTTGCTGCTGGCCACCTCCAGCGTGGCCCGCTCAGCCCCCCGCAGGTGCCCTTCCGCCAGCAGGCCCTCCAGCACCCGCCGGCCCAGCCCGCGGCGTCGGCACCGCGGATCCACAGCAAGGGCGGTGATGTGCAGCTCATCGAGGATCAGCCACCCCGAGGCCAGGGCCCACAGCTGCTCACCGTGCAGCAGGCCCAGCACCGGCCGGGCTGGATCCGCCAGCTCGGCCTGCCATTGGCTGGCGCTCCACAGCCCGCCAAGGCTGCGGCGATCGAGGGCCAGGCAGGCTTCCAGCCGCTCCGGGCCCAGGACAGTCAGTTCAGCCTCCACAGCCGGTTCCGCGCTGACTTCCGTACATTCGACGTTTCGATGCGCGTGGTCAGGTCATGGTGATCTCCAGCCAACCCGTGGGCCTGGCCCCCGGGGCTCCGGACGGTGCCAGCCAGGGGTTTGAGCCCGGCGTTGACCTCACCAGTCCCAACCGCAATCTGGCCCCCCTCACCGCCTGCGTCGATGGCCAGGGGGAGCTGCAGGTGGGCGGCTGCCGCCTCAGCGACCTGGCGCGCAGCTACGGCACACCGTTGTATGTGCTGGATGAGGCCACCCTGCGGGCCACCTGCCGGGCCTACCGCCAGGCCCTGGCCAACCACTACCCCGGCCCCTCCCTGGCCCTTTACGCCTCCAAGGCCAACAGCTCCCTCGCGATCACGGCCCTTGTGGCCTCCGAAGGGCTGGGCCTCGACGCCGTGAGTGCCGGCGAGCTGCTCACGGCCCTGCAGGGGGGGATGCCGCCTGAGCGCATCGTGCTGCACGGGAACAACAAGAGCCGGGAGGAGCTGGCTCTGGCCGCGGAGCACGGCGTCACCGTGGTGCTCGACAACTGGAGCGACATCGAGCTGCTCAGCGAGCTGGCCCCGGGGTGGAACCAACCGGTGCGGTTGATGCTGCGCTTCACGCCGGGCATCGAGTGCCACACGCACGAGTACATCCGCACCGGACACCTCGACAGCAAGTTCGGCTTCGACCCCGACCAGCTCGAGGGGGTGCTGCGCCACCTGGCGGGCTGCAGCTGGGGGCGGCTCACCGGCCTGCATGCCCACATCGGTTCCCAGATCTTCGAGCTCCAGCCCCACCGCGACCTGGCGGGCGTGATGGCCGATGCGCTCCAGCTCGCCATCGGCCTCGGTCACCCCGTGCGCGATCTCAACGTGGGCGGCGGCCTCGGCATCCGCTACGTCGCCGGTGACGATCCCCCGAGCATCGACACCTGGGTGGCAGCGGTGGCCAGCGCCGTGGCGGAGGCCTGCCTGGAGCGGCAGCTGGAGCTCCCCCGCCTGCTCTGCGAACCCGGACGCTCCCTGGTGGCCACCGCCGGCGTGACGGTGTACACCGTGGGCAGCCGCAAGGACATCCCCGGCATCCGCACCTATCTCTCGGTGGATGGCGGCATGAGCGACAACCCGCGGCCGATCACCTACCAGTCGCTCTACACCGCCGTGCTGGCGGATCGTCCTCTGGCCGAGGCCACCGAGACGGTGACCGTGGCGGGCAAGCACTGTGAATCGGGTGACGTGCTGCTCAAGGACGTGCAGCTGCCCCCGGCCACCAGCGGCGATCTGATCGCCGTGTTCGCCACCGGGGCCTACAACGCCTCGATGGGCTCCAACTACAACCGCATCCCGCGTCCCGCTGCGGTGCTGGTGCACGACGGCGTCGCGGACCTGGTGCAGCGGCGCGAGCAGCCGGAAGACCTACTGCGCTACGACGTGCTGCCCTCGCGCCTCGTGCCGGTACCCTGACCCAAGGGTTTGGGTGTCGGTGTGAGCGGGCCTGGGCTCGAATCCCTCTTGCGCCTGCTCGACCTGCGTCTGCTGCTCGATCTGGTGTTCGCCACTGCCCTGGGGGTGGTGGTGCTGGGCCGGGTCACCGAGGCCCGCACCCTCTGGCTGCTGCGCGGTTACCTCCTCCTCGTGGCCCTGGCCTGGGTGGTGCAGCGCACGGCCAACCTGCCCCTCACCACCAAACTGGTGGACGCGCTGGTCCTGGCCTGCAGCCTGGCTCTCGCGATCCTCTGGCAGGGGGAGCTGCGCCGGTTGATGGAGCTGCTCGGCACCGGCCGCCTCGACGTGCTCTTCGGCAACCGGGGCCGTGATCAGCTCGCTTCCGGTTCGGTGGCCGTGCTCAGCGAGGCGGCGGGTCGGCTCTCCCAGGCCCGGCGCGGCGCCCTGATCGTGGTCGACCTGGGCAGTGACCTGCGCCCGGAGGATTTCCTCAATCCCGGCATTCCCCTCGATGCCCACCTGTCGGTGGATCTGCTCCTCAACCTGTTCACCGCCGACACCCCCCTCCACGATGGTGCTGTGCTGGTGAAGGCGAACCGCATCCTGGCGGCCGGCGTGATCCTGCCCCTCTCCCGCCAGGGCATCAACCGCTACGGCACCCGCCACCTGGCGGCTCTGGGGCTGACTGAGCGCTTTGATCGCTGCCTGGCGATTGTGGTTTCGGAGGAGACCGGCACCCTGTCGCTGGCCTGCCAGGGGAGGCTTGAGCGACCGATCACCAGCAGCCGCTTGCACGATCTGCTCAGCAAGGCGCTCGCCAAGCCCACGGGGCGTAGCGTGGCGAAGGACACGCCGGATTCCCGCGGATGAGTCGCGCCCTGGCGACCAACAGCCAGACCACCGGTCCCGACACCCCTCAGGTTCTGGGACAGCTGCTGCCCGCTGGTCTCGATCCGTCCCGTCTTCCTGCCCATGTGGCCCTGATCATGGATGGCAACGGGCGCTGGGCCCGCCGTCGTGGGTTGCCGCGGGTGATGGGGCACCGGGAGGGGGTGGAGGCGCTCAAGCGCAGCCTGCGACTCTGCAGCGACTGGGGGATCGGCACGCTCACCGCCTATGCCTTCTCCACCGAGAACTGGAACCGGCCGGGAGAGGAGGTGAGCTTTCTGATGGCTCTCTTCGAGCGGGTGCTGGAGCGGGAGTTGCAGGGCCTGGAGCGCGAGCGGGTGCGGATCCGCTTCCTGGGCGATCTCACCCCCCTCCCTGCCGGGTTGCGACGGCTCATTGCCGACGCCACGGCCCGCACCGCCGCCAACGACGGCATCCGCTTCAACGTGTGCACCAACTACGGCGGTCGCGCTGAACTGGTGGGGGCAGCCCGGCGCCTGGCGGAGCGGGTGGCCCGCGGTGAACTCGATCCAGCGGCCATCGATGAGGCCAGTTTCGCCGCCGAGCTGCACACCGCCGGGGAGCACGACCCCGACCTGCTGATCCGCACCAGTGGCGAACAGCGCCTCAGCAACTTTCTGCTCTGGCAGCTGGCCTATGCCGAGCTGCACATCACCGATGTGCTCTGGCCTGACTTCGATGCGGCTGCCCTCCGGAATGCCCTGCTCGATTACCAGAGCCGGCAGCGCCGGTTCGGCGGCGTGGAGCCCGTGGGTTGAATGGCCGGGGGCCCGTCCCTCTCGCCATCCGCCCGTCCATCAGCTCGCCCTGCCGCTCCCAGGGTTGCCGCCCTCCCGCCCCCCGTTTGACGCCCCCAGGCCCGTGACCCCCAGCTCCGCCACCTCCAGCCCCGCTGCTGCCAGCCCCGTGCCCGTCACCACCCGCCATGACTGGAGCCGCGCCGAGATCCAGGCGTTGCTCGAGCTGCCCCTGCTGGACCTGCTCTGGCGGGCCCAGGCGGTGCACCGCGAGGCCAACCCCGGCTACCGGGTGCAGCTGGCCTCGCTGCTGAGTGTGAAGACCGGCGGCTGTGAGGAGGACTGCGCCTATTGCCCCCAGTCGATGCACCACAGCAGCGATGTGGCCGGGCGACCGGAGCTCGACGTGGAGCCGGTGCTGGCGCGGGCCCGGGCGGCGAAGGAGGCCGGCGCCCACCGCTTCTGCATGGGCTGGGCCTGGCGGGAGATCCGTGACGGGGCCCCGTTCGAGGCGATGCTGCAGATGGTGCAGGGGGTGCGCGAGCTGGGGATGGAGGCCTGCGTGACCGCCGGCATGCTCACCGACCGCCAGGCTGAGCGCCTGGCCGAAGCCGGCCTCACCTCCTACAACCACAACCTCGACACCAGCCCCGAGCACTACGACCGGATCATTTCCACCCGCACCTACCAGGAGCGGTTGGAAACCCTGCAGCGGGTGCGCCGCGCCGGGATCTCCATGTGCTGCGGCGGCATCATCGGCATGGGCGAGAGCCTGGAGGATCGGGCCAGCCTGCTGCAGGTGCTGGCCAACCTCGATCCCCACCCCGAGAGCGTGCCGATCAATGCCCTGGTGGCGGTGGAGGGCACGCCGCTGGAGGAGCAGCCGCCGGTGGATCCCCTGGAGCTGGTGCGGATGGTGGCCACCGCCCGCATCCTCATGCCCCAGTCGCGCGTGCGCCTCAGTGCCGGCCGCGAGCAGCTCAGCCGCGAGGCCCAGATCCTCTGCCTGCAGGCCGGGGCCGACTCGATCTTCTACGGCGACACCCTGCTCACCACCGGCAACCCGGATGTGGCGGCCGACCGCGAGCTGCTGGCGGCCGCTGGGGTGAAGGCCTGGTCATGAGGACGCAGCAACCGGCGCCCCCGGAGCAGGCGGGTGTGCGGGTGGCCGCCTTTTACCGCTTTGCTGCCCTGGCGCAGCTGGAGGGCCTGCGGGCGGCGCTGCTGGAGCTGGCCGCGGCCCAGGCCGTGCGCGGCACGATCCTGCTGGCGCCCGAGGGGGTGAACGGCACGATCGCCGGCCCCGACGCCGGCGTGGAGGCGGTGCTGGCGCGGCTGCGGCGGGTGGGCGGGCTGGAGCGACTGGAGGCCAAGGTCAGCCGGGCCGAGCGCCAGGCCTTTCACCGGCTGAAGGTGCGGATCAAGCGCGAGATCGTCACCCTGGGCCAGGCCGATGTGGTGCCCTATCTGGGCTCGGCTGTGGGCACCCACGTGCCGCCTAAGCAGTGGGATGCCCTGATCGCGGATCCGAACACCCTGGTGATCGACACCCGCAACGCCTACGAGGTGGCGATCGGCACGTTCGCCGGGGCAATCGATCCCGGCACCGAGAGCTTTCGGGAGTTTCCGGAATGGGTGGAGCAGACCCTGCGGCCGCTGGTGGCGGAACGCCAGCCCCGGGCACTCGCCCTGTTCTGCACCGGTGGCATCCGCTGCGAGAAGGCCACGGCCTATCTGCAGCAGCAGGGCTTTGCGGGGGTGCACCACCTGCAGGGGGGCATCCTGCGCTACCTCGAAGAGATCCCTGCGGAGCGCAGCAGCTGGCGGGGGGAATGTTTTGTGTTTGACCAGCGGGTGGCCGTGAACCACCAGCTGGAGCCCGGGGAGCACAGCCTCTGCCACGCCTGCGGCCTGCCCCTCTCCCCGGCTGATCGCCAGCTGGCCAGCTACGAGGAGGGGGTGAGCTGCCGCCACTGCCTCGCCCGCTTCAGCGATGGGGATCGGGCCCGCTTCCGCGAACGGCAGCGCCAGGTGGAGCGGGCGCGCCAGCGCGGTGAATCCCACATCGGTGCCTGAGGTGGGGCCGGCCCTCTACAGCTTCCGCCGCTGCCCCTATGCCATCCGGGCCCGCCTGGCCCTGGCGGCCGCCGGCCTGCGGCCGGGGGTGGATCTGCACCTGCGCGAGGTGAGCCTCAAGGCCAAGCCCCCTGAGCTGCGCCAGGCCTCCGCCAAGGCCACCGTGCCGGTGCTGGCGGGGGCCGGCCAGGGGCCTGCTCCGGCCTGGGTGCTCGAGGAGAGCCTGGCGATCATGCACTGGGCCCTCGAGCAGCGTGATCCCCAGGGATGGCTGGCCGGCTGGAGTGCCGGCGATCGGGCGGTGATGGCCGCGCTGATTGCCGAGAACGACGGCCCCTTCAAGCACCACCTCGATCGCGTCAAATATCCCGAGCGCGAGGGTGCCGAGGGGCGGTCTGCCTTGCCCGGGCACCGCCGGGCCGCCCTGGCGATCCTGGAGACGTGGAGCCGGCGCCTGGAGCCGGGCGGCTGGCTGCTGGGGGAGCGCCCCTCCCTGGCCGACTGGGCCCTGCTGCCCTTTGTGCGCCAGTTCGGCCTGGCCGATCCCGAAGGCCTGGCGGCGGTCCCCGGGCTGCAGCCCCTGCGCGACTGGCTGGGCCGCTTCCTGGCCGGGCCCGAGCTGGCGGAGGTGATGGCCGAACCCTGGGCCAGCCGCAGCCCCTGGCGCTCCCCCAGCTGGCTGTATCACCTGGCCCTGCGCGGCGAGTGGCAGCAGGCCCGCCGGGAGGGCACGTACCTCCGCTCCACCCGCGGCCGTGCCCTGGAGCAAGAGGGCTTCATCCACCTGAGTGCCGCGCATCAGGTGGCGGCCACGGCCGGGCGCTTCTACGCCGACGTGCCCGCCGGCGACCTGCTGCTGCTCAGCCTTGATCCCCAGGTCCTGGCCGGCAGCGGCCTGGAGGTGCGCTGGGAGCCGGCGCCCGGCAGCGGCGAACGCTTCCCCCATCTCTACGGGCCCTTGCCCCTGGAGGCGGTGCTGCTGGCGGAGCCCTGGCAGCGATGAGCGGCCCCGCCCCCTTGCCGATGCCATCGCCCTCGCTTGCCGGGTTGGAACGCCTGGCCAGCGAGCGGGGCCTGCTGCTGCGCCTGCAGGTGAGCCGGCCTGCGGGGCTGGCCTGGGGGCTGCGGGTGGGGGTGGCCCGGCGGCGGGATCCGGATGATCCGCCGGCGCCGCTGCTGCTGCTCGGGGAGCTCAAGGGCTGGGCCCTGCCCAGCGCCAGGGGCCTGCGGCTCGACACCATGCGGGTGCAGGGGCCGGACACGGCCGCCGTGGGGCCCTTGATCTGGAGCGCCACCTTCGCCTGGGCCCTGGAGGCCACCCCCTGCCGCCAGGCCACCCTGCTGGCGATCCGCGATGGTGACCAGCAGCATCGGCGGCTGGTGCGCTACTTCCGCCAGCTGGGGTTTGTGCCGCTCCGGGAGCTTGGGGCCGGACCGGTGGACCTGGCTCCGCGCCTGATCTGGGGCGGGGCGGGCCTGCTGATGCAAGCCGACTGCGCCGAGGGGTTGCGGCGCAGTGGCCGGCGGCTGGGCTGGCGGTAGGGCCAGGGCTCCGGCAGACCTTGCCGGGGAGCGCGCGGCAGGATGGGTCGAGTTCCGGACCTGCCGGTCATGCCCTGAGCGGATGGGTTTCGATCCCCGTCGCTGGCAGCCCCCTGCCGGCAGTCGGCCCACCGCTGGGCCGGCAGTCACCAGCAATGTGGAGACCTTGCTGGCCGAGAACGATGCCCTGCGCCGGGAGGTGCGCCGGCTGCGCCAGCAGCTCCAGGACGCCTTGCATCCGCCTGGTCCCGTCACCGGTGGCCGCTACGGGGGTGGGAGCTACGGGATCACGGCCGCCCAGGTGGAGCGCTGGGGGATGTCCCTGGCGCGCCATCCCCGCTGGTCGCAGCTGCGCATCGGCCCGCCGGGGGGCCTGCGGGAGCTCGTTGATCGCCTGCGGCAGCAGAGCTGGAACCCGGCACTCAGCCTGGAGCAGGACCTCGACCGCCGCAGTCCGGGACTGGGGGCGGAGTTGGCGGAGGCGCTGCGGGGGCCCCACAGCCGCGTGCGCTGGGCTGTGCGGGCTGCCTTCGCCCTCTACGGCCCGCGGGCACCGGAGTGGCTGAGTGATGAGCCGCTGCGGGTGGTGGAGGAGCTCCTGCGCCGCATGCCGCGAGGCCAGGCCCGCGGCACCCGCACGGAAAACCACAGCCAGGCCAGCACTGCGGGGAGTTCCGGCAGTTCGGGCCGCTCCGGGAGCGCGGGCAGACCCGGCGATGGCCGGAGCGCACGGCAGAGCCGCGATCCCCGCCGCGCGGCCCTCGCGCTGCTGGGGCTGGCGGAGGGGGCCAGCGTGCAGGCCATCAAGCGCGCCTACCGGCGCCTGGCCAAGGCCCACCATCCCGATCTTGGCGGCGAGGTGGAGGCGTTCCATCGCCTCGAGCAGGCCTATCGCCTGTTGCTCAGCTGATCGATCGCCGGGAGTGGCCGGCTCAGAAGCGCAGGGTGAAGCCCAGGCCCGTGGCCAGGATCGGGTCGGTGCTGCGCCCATCGGGGTGCAGGATCAGCTGCACCACGGGTTGCAGGCTGAGCTGCTCGTTCACCAGCCAGCTGTAGTTCACCTCCAGCACCCCTTCCTGGCCGCTGCTGCCCCAGGTGCCAGCCGGCAGCCCTTGGGGATTGAGCCTGCTGTGGCCGTAGCCGATCGCCAGCACATCGCGCCGGCGGCCGGGCAGCAGCCCCTGGCTCAGCCAGCCGCCGGCCAGAAAGAGGGGCACGGGATTGTCGGGCCGCTCCTGGCCGGCATTCACCCCCAGCCACAGCCGGTTGTCGAGGCCCACCGGCAGGGGGGCGGCCAGGGTGACGGTGCCCGTCAGCGCCCCGGTGCTGCCACCGGCGGTGCCGGGCCGTACCAGCAGGCCCCCCAGTTGCAGCAGGGGCGGAGGCAACTGGCGCGGCACCGGCCCGTCGGCATGGGCCAGCGGGGAGCGGGCCTGCTCCCACCCCGGCAGCCGCGCGTAGCGCCATTGCAGCAGCTGGGCGCTGCCCCGGGATGGGGGCAGGCCGGGATTCACCCCGAACAGGCCCGCCAGCTCATCCACCGGCTCGAGCCAGAATCCGCCGAGCTGCCAGGTGCCCCACCGCCCCTCGGTCCCTGGCGTCCAGCTCAGCTGCACCCCGGGGGCCACGGCTGGATTGAGCGGCACCCCCTCCACGTTCAGGTTGAGGGCCTCGTTGAGTACCGAGTGCACATAGGCATTCATCACCGGGGCCGTCACCCAGTTGGGATCGAGGGAGAACAGCCCCACCTTCACGCCCAGGCTGCCCTTGCCGGGGCGCCGTTCCACGCTGGCCTCGGACAGCCAGAGGCCACTGGGGTTGGCGGTGCCCTGCAGGGGGAAGGCGGCGCCGATGCGCTCCCACCAGTCGGGTTGGCCGTTCACCAGGCTGAGTTCCAGATGGCCGCGCCAGTGGTCGGCCTCCTGCCAGTCGGCCGCCGGTTTGTTCAGATCCCGGCCCAGCTCCAGATCGAGGGTGAGCTGCTGCATCCAGCTCGCGCTCTGCTGCAGGCCGCCGCTCGGGTTGGCCAGGGGCTGGGCCTGGAGGGTGAGCGCGGTGCTCCACCAGGGCCCTGGCGCCGCCGCCGCGGGGGGCTCGTCCCGGGCCTGCAGCCCCAGCGGCAGGCTGCATCCCAGGGCCAGCGCGATCCCGAGCAGCCGCCGCACCGGCGCCTGGGTGTTGGCCACGCAGATCGCCGGAAGACGGACGGCTCAGTATTGCCCTGGGCTGAGCCAGGGGCAATCGGTCGCGCTTGACGTGCGGCTGCAGCCGGGCTGGCTCTTCAGCCAGGGCTCCGGATTGTCCTCCACCAGCAGCAGTTTCATGCCGCCGCGGCGTGGTAGCTGCTGCGCACGAGTGGGCCGCTGCGCACCTGGGCAAAGCCCAGCTCGCGGGCGATGGCGCCGAGGCGGGCAAAGTCCTCGGGATGCCAGTAGCGGGCCACGGGGATGTGGGCCAGCGACGGCCGCAGGTATTGCCCCAGGGTGAGCCGCTGGCAATCCACCGCCCGCAGGTCGCGCAGGGTCTGCACCACCTCCTCCTCGCTCTCCCCCAGGCCGAGCATCAGGCCGCTCTTGGTGGGAATGGCGGGAGCCAGCTCGCGGGCGGCTGCCAGCAGCGCCAGGGAGCGCCGGTAGGTGGCGCCGCGGCGCACCTCCCCCTGCAGCCGCTCCACCGTCTCCAGGTTGTGGTTGAAGCAGGCGGGCTCGGCCGCCAACACGGCGGCCAGCCGCTGGCGCTGGGCGGCGACGCCCGCCTCCTCCTCCCGCTGGCCGCCCCAGAAGTCGGGCGTGAGCACTTCGATCGCCACACCCGGACTGCGGCGGCGGATGGCGGCCATGGCCGCGCTGAACAAGCTGGCGCCATGGTCGGCGAGGTCGTCGCGGGCGACGGCGGTGAGCACCACATAGCGGAGGCCCAGCACCGCCACCGCATCCGCCACCCGCTCGGCCTCGGCGCCGTCGAGGGGCATGGGGGCCTGCCCCTTGTCGACCTGGCAGAAGGCGCAGCTGCGGGTGCAGATCGACCCCCCGAGCAGGAAGGTGGCCGTGCCGGCCGCGTAGCACTCCGCCCGGTTGGGGCAGCGGCCCTCTTCGCAGATCGTGTGCAGGCGCTGCTGTTTCACCACCGTCTGCACGGCCTCCAGCTCCGAGGCATTGCCCACCGGCCGCTGCAGCCAGGCGGGCAGTCGTTCAGCCGGGGCAATGGCGCTGTAGCGGCTCGGGCGGCGCATCGGGGCTTGCAGGGGTGGGGCGTTCAGGGGAGCGTTTGGGGGGCGTTTCGTGGTGGGGCGGGCGCTGTTCACTCAGCTGTTGACTCAGCTGTTCACTCCACCGGGCGCCGGCCCTCGAAGGCCCGCGCCAGGGTCACCTCGTCGGCATACTCCAGCTCGCCGCCCACCGGCAGGCCGTAGGCGATGCGGCTCACCTGGGTGAAGGGCCGCAACAGCCGTGCCAGATAGAGGCTGGTGGTGTCGCCCTCCACGCTGGGGGTGAGGGCCAGGATCACCTCCTCGATCGGCGTGCTGCTGTCCTCCGCCACGCGGCGCACCAGCGGCTGGATCTGCAGCAGGTCGGGGCCGATGCCATCCATCGGCGAGATCAGCCCGCCAAGCACGTGATACGTGCCCCGGAACTCCCGGGTGCGTTCCATGGCCAGCAGATCGCGCGAATCGGCCACCACGCAGATCTGCCCCCCCTGGCGCTCGGGATTGCGGCAGATCTCACAGAGCGGGTCGGCCGAGAGGTGAAAGCAGCGCTGGCAGTGGCCCACCTGGCTGCGGGCGGCCAGCAGGGCATCGGCAAAGCTGCGCACCTGCTCCTCCGGCTGGCGCAGCAGGTGCAGGGCCAGTCGCTGGGCCGTGCGCGGGCCGATGCCCGGCAGCCGCTCAAACTGCTCGATCAGCCGGGCCAGGGGACGGGTGTAGCCGCTCAGGACCGTGCTGCCGCTGGCCGGAATGTAGGGCGGGTGAGCTCCAGAATGGGACCCGTGCCCCGCCCGCCCGCCCGTGACCGCCATCCCCTTCCGCCCGCTGCTGTCCCCCTCCCTGCGGCGTGCGCTGGCTGCGGTGCTGCTGGCCCTGGGCCTCGGCCTGGCGCTGGTGGGATGCAGCGCCAGTGCCGCCGGCCTCAACGGCTTCCAGAGTGCGGACGGCCGCTACGCCTTCCTCTACCCCACCGGCTGGACCCGGGTGCAGGTGAGCGGTGGGCCGCAGGTGGTGTTCCACGACCTGATCAACAGTGACGAGACCCTGAGCCTGGTGATTTCCGAGGTGACGCCGGAGCGCGATCTCACCGCCCTGGGCAGTGCCGTGGCTGTGGGCGAGACCCTGCGCCGCCAGGTGATCGCCCCCGAGGGCAGCGGCCGCCAGGCTGAGCTGGTGCAGGCTGACGCCCGGGAACAGGACGGCCGCACGTTTTATGACCTGGAGTATGCGGTGCACCTGCAGGACCGCGACCGCCATGAACTGGCCACGGTGGTGGTGGACCGGGGCCGTCTCTACACCTTTGCCGCCAGCACCAACGAGATCCGCTGGCCGAAGGTGAAGGACCTCTTCCATCAGGTGGTCTCCTCCTTCAACCTGCTGGTGTGATGTGAGGGCCGCTCACCCCAACGATGGCTGCAACGACCCGGTCGAGGTGGCCGTCATCGGCGGGGGCCTGGCAGGGGGGCTTCTGGCCCTGGAGCTGGCGCAGCTGGGCCTGGGGGTGGCGCTGATCGATGGGGCGAGCTCAGGCACGACGCCCTCCCATCCCTGCGCCAGCCACTGGAGTTACGGGGCCATCGCGCCCTTGGCCGGCGGTCGCTGGGCCCAGCTGCAGCGCCGCCATGGCGATCTGGGTTGGCGTCGTCGCTGCTTCCGTCCGATCGGCCCGGGTGCTCCCCTGGCGGGACGGTTCCCCTTGCCCTGCAGCCGGGTGGATGGCGGCCTGCTCCAGCACCGGTTGCCCCAGGTTCTCGAGCGCCTCGGGGTCTGTCAGCGGTTCGTACGGGTCGCGCGGCTGCAGCCCCCCGTGGGTGCGGGCGCCCCGTGGCGGCTCCAGCCCAGCGGCGGTGGGGAGGCGCTGGAAGCCTGGCAGGTGGTGCTTGCCGCAGGGCCCGGGTGTCGTGCCCTGTGGCCGGAGCTGCCGGAGCGCCTGCGGGTGAGTTGGGCTGGGGTGCTGCTGCTCCAGCCCCAGGGGGATGGCTGGCCCTGCGGCGCTGCGCCGGCGATGCGGCTGCCGGCCCGTTTCAGCCGGCTGGCCCTCGAGGCCCGGGCTCCAGAGCTGCGCCAGGAGGCCTGGCAGGTGGATCCGGGCCTGATCCCCTGGGGCGATCGCTGGCTGGCGGGCCAGATCAGCCTGGTGCGGCCTGGGCTGGAGCTGGGCGATCCCCCCGACCCCGCCCTGCAGGAACGGCGGCTGCGGGAGGCGCTGGCGCCATGGCTGCCGCCCCTGGCGCACTGGCCGGGCACGTTCCAGCAGGTGCCGGTGAGTTTCTGCAGCGATGGTCAGCCCCTGGTGGGCCCGGTGCCCGGGGCGCCCCCAGGCCTCTGGGCGTTTGCCGGCTTCAGCGCCGCCTTCACCGCCGTGCCGGGGGCGGCACCGGCCCTGGCCTGCGCTGTGCATGCGGCCGCCAGCTTGAGTTCTGCACCCCCCGGGTGACAGGTCGACGGGGGGCTTTCATGATTGGCGCCATGAGCCCGTCCCCGGCCCCAGCCAGCCTGCCCAGCACGCCGCTTCCACCCCCGGCTGCCGGCCTGAGCGATCACGCCCAGGTGGGTGTGTGTCTGGCTGCCGTGACCGGAGCGCTGGGCCTGTGGGCCCTCTTCTGGCCGGTGCCCACCGAGGTGAGCGGTACCGGCGTGCTGATCTATCCCGACAACGCGGGCATCCTCGATGCCCGCGCCGGCGGCCAGGTGCGCGAGATCCAGGTGAAGGTGGGGGAGCAGGTGCGTCGCGGCCAGGTGCTGATGACCCTCTACCTGCCGGTGCTGGAGCGCCAGCTCGAGCAGCAGCGGGGCAACCTGCGCCAGCTGGAACGCCACAATGCCCAGCTGGATGCCAGGGATGCCGAGCGGCTGAGCACCGAGAAGCGCTCCCTGGAGACCTCGCTGGCCAAATTCGCCAACGACCGCCAGCGCTACGGCCAGCTGCAGGACACCTTTGCCTCCAAGCTGCGCAACCTGGAGTGGCTGGCCAAGCGGGAGGTGGTGGCTCCCCTCTCCTCGGAGGTGGTGGGGGCGGAACAGGGTCTCACCAGCACCGGCGTGAACCTGGACAACATCCGCATACAGGAAAAGGAAGTGGTCACCAACTACGAGCAGGTGAAGCTCGGGATCGAGACCCAGGCCCTGCAGCGCAGGTACCAGATTGATGACCTCAAGCGCGAGATCCAGGTCACGGAGGCCAAGATCGCCTACGACGGCAAGGTGCTGGCCGAGCGTGACGGCCGGGTGCTCGACCTGCAGGTGATCCCCGGCCAGACGGTGAGCACGGGCCAGCGCCTGGGCACCCTGGGACGAGCCGACCAGCCGCAGGCCGGCGACCGGCCCCTCAAGGCCGTGGCCTACTTCGCCCCCGCCGATGCCCGTCGCCTGCCCCCGGGGCTGCCGGTGGAGGTGGTGCCCCTCTGGAACCAGCGCGGACGCTTCGGGGGGATTGTGGGGAAGGTGGGCGAGGTGCTCACCCTGCCCGCCACCGAGGAGGACATCTCCACCACCATCGGCAACCCCCAGCTGGCCCAGGAGCTCACCAAGAACGGCCCGGTGATGCGCGCCGACATCGAGCTCGAGAAGGATCCCAGCAGCGTGGATGGCTTCCGCTGGACCCTCTCGGGTGGCAGCGGCGTCTTCCCGATCCGCGAGGGGCTCACCGTGCAGACCCATGCCTATGTGGAGTGGCGCTCGCCTCTCAGCTATGTGATTCCAGGGTTGCGCTCGCTCACCGGCGGCTACCGCACCACCCGCATCGACCGCCGCTGGGACCGTCCGTCCCTGCGGCAGCCGGGAACCCTGCCATGAGACTGCCCCAGATCCGCAACCCGCTCCTGCGGCAGGAGTTCCCCTGGCTGGTGGCCGAGGTGGTGCTGCTGGTGATCCTGTTCAATGCCAACCCGCCCGAGCTCTGGTTCTGGCTGGTGGTGCTGGTGGTGGTGCTGCTCTACCGGATCGAGCGCTGGTGGTCGTCGCGGCCCGGGAGCTGAACGGATCCTCAGCGGAGCAGGGCCCGCCAGTGCCGTTCGGTGCTGGCGATGGTCTGCTGGATGCGGGCCAGCACCACCAGGTGGTCGGCGACCCGCTGCAGCTGCTGGGGGGGCATCTGCTGGAAGCTCACCTCGGCGTTGGCCGTGCGCAGGCTTTCCAGCGGCAGCCTGGGTAGGGGCGTCTGCGGCGGCGCCTGCAGCTCCAGAGGGCGCCCCAGGGCCGCCTGCCACCCCAGCAGCCGCTCGGCCACGGCGGCACGGAATGCGGACGCTGCGCTGTGCTGGTGCTCCAGCCCCCAGGCCTGCCACTGGGGATCCGGCAGGCGGCGCAGTTCATCGAGCGCAAGCATCAGGGATTCGCAGGCGTGATCCAGCAAGTCCCAGAGCCGGGCCACCGGGTGCTGGGCGGCCAGCGCACCGAGTTCCCGCAGGGCATCGCCCCGGGTATTGCGCAGGGTCAGCAGGCTCTGGCGAAGCGTGTGCAGCCGCTGGCCCAGCCGTCGCCGCCTCTCGGCCTCGGGAGCAGGATCCTGGGTCTCCTGCAGGGTCTGGCCCAGATCCACCAGCAGCTGCAGCAGGCCCCGGCGCTGTTGCTGCCGGGCCGTCGAGGGCCAGAACAACCGCAGGCTCAACAGGGCCATGAGGATGCCGAAGGCCGTCCAGAACAGCCGCAGCGGGATCCAGCTGTCGAGCTGCTGCTCGTGGGTCAGCCAGCCGGAGATCACCACGAAGCAGCACACCGTGTAGCCCACCGTGAGCCTGAGTGAACCGGCGATCAGCCGTGCCAGCAGCAGCGCCAGCGGCAGCGCCACCACCACGGGAAGGGAGCCCCAGGCCCGGTAGCCGAAAAACACCACGATTGCGCCCACCGCCGTGCCGATCAGACGCTGGCGACCCAGCTCAAGCGTGTTGCCGTAGCTGCCCACCGTCACGGTGAGCACGGCCATGGAGGCGTACATGGCAAACGCCAGGCCGGTGAGTGCGGCGAAGCCGTTCACCACCGCCACGGTGAGGGCCAGGCGCAGGGTGTCGCGCAGGACGGGGCTGCTCATGATGCCCCGCTCTGCTTCCGGTCGATCGCCCGGCGCACCAGGGCCCGACTGCGCAGCAGTTGCTGCAGCTGCTCCAGCTCCTGGGCGATGGCCAGGAGCAGGGGAGCGGAGGTGTTGTTCCGCCTGGCGAGCTGCAACCAGGCCTCCAGCCCCGGCCCATCGCTCTGGGGGCCCGCGGGCGTCGCAGCCAGCAGCTGGAGCCTCAGGTTGTGCACTGCGGGACCGAGCAGCCCATCCTCTGAGAGCGGTGCGGGCAGATCCAGCAGCAGGGGCTCCAGCAGCAGCCACTGGCGCATCAGCAGGCGCCAGATGAAGCCGGTCTGGGCCTAGCGTGAGCTCATCTGGCGTACATGTCTCGGTGTTGGGGTGCTCTGGCGCTGATCCCGCAGTTGCTGCAGCAGCAGGATTGGCGGCAGCAGCGTCTGGGAGCGCAGGGGTTGGGGCGGCTTGCCCCCCTCGGCCAGCCAGTGCTCCATCCGCAGGAGCTGGTCACCCAGCTGGTGGCAGATCCCCTGCTCCAGCTGCGGCAATTGCTGCAGCGGCCGGCGCGGCCAGAACACCCAGGTGGCCAGCTGGGCCATGGCGATGCCCACCACTGCGCTGAAGGCCAGATCGAAGACCAGGGCACCGTTGAAGTGCGCGCCCCCACCCATCACCTCGAGGCCCCAGCAGCTCAGGTAGCCCAGGCTCAGCCCCTTGAGCAGGCCCAGGCCACGGATCAGCACACCTGTGATCAGCAGACCGATGGCGGTGACCAGCCAGCCGCTCAGCAGGTTGTGCAGCACCACGGCCGTGAGGATGCCGATCACGGATCCAGCCACCATCTGGCCGATGCTGCGCAGGGGCGTGAGGTCGTTGTCGTTGATGAACACCACCGCCATCAACAGGCCCAGCAGCATCACCGCGCCGCGGTCGGCCCAGAGCATGATCCCGATCGTGAGGGTGGCGGCCAGCCAGGTGCGCAGGCTGTTGCGCCAGAGCGGGCTGAGGGCAGGAAGAACGTTGGCCATCAGGGCGACCCCTTCAGGGCCTGGCGGTGCTGGATACCTGCAGCTGCAGCTGGGGTTGCATCGGCTGGGCGGGATCGCGCGGCACCGGCAGCAGCTCGCGCAGCAGGCGGGCGTAGGTGATGTTCACGTCCACCGTGGCGTTGAGGCGCCGCACCAGGCTCTCGATCAGCTGGTCCTGGGTGACCGACACATCCACTTCGCTGGAGAGGCCTGTGGTGTAGCGCAGGCGCACATCGCGGAAGGCCTCCAGGGCGGCGGCCACCCCGCGCCGGGCTGAACTCAGCTTGGCCAGGCTGGCCTCGTGGTTGAAGAACGCCTGCTCGAGGCGCAGGCGGATGTCGTTGCGGTTGGCCGCATACTGCTAGGCGGCGGCCGCTTCCTGGCGGGCCAGGGCCCGTGCCTGGCCGGCGGTGGTGCCCGCATCGAAGAGCAGCCAGGTGAAGGCCAGCCCCACCGACCAGTCCCAGCCGTTGGTGGTGCTCAGGGGCAGGGCGGTGGAGCCGCAGCAGCCACCGCCGCCGAGGGTGAAATTGTCGAGGCTGCTGCGGGAGGCGGTGCCCCCTGCTGAGGCAAACAGCGAGAGCTTGGGCAGCAGGGCAGCAGCGGTGGCCTGGCTCTGTTCGGCCAGGGCCGTGCGGGTGGCCAGGATCGCCTCCAGTTCCGGGTTGCCGCGGTAGGCCTCCAGCAGGCTCTGCTCGAGGTTGAGGGGCCAGCGTGGCTGCACCACGATCGGATCGCTGGCGCTGGGGGTGATGCCGGGCGGCAGGTTGAGCAGCACCGCCAGCTGCCGCCGCGCCACCGCCCGGTCGGCCAGGGCCTGGATCAGGCTTTCCTCGCCCGCCGCCTGGCTCGCCCGGCGGCGCAGCACATCCAGCCGCGGCACCAGGCCGGCCTGCTGCAGATCCAGGCTCTCCTGCAACAGCACCAGGTCGTTGCGCAGGTTGGCGTCGTAGACGCGCACCAGCTGTTCCCGCTGCTGCAGCTGGTAGTAGGCCTCGCTCACCTGCAGCTGCAGGCTGCGCAGCTGACTGGCATAGGCGTTGCGCTGCTGCTCCAGCCCTGCCCGGGCGGCCCGCACCGTGGGGGTGCGGGCGAAGTCGAGCAGGGCGTAGTTGAGCTGCAGGCCCCCCTCCACCGCCCATTCGCAGCTGGTCACTCCGGCGGAGCCGCCCTTGGGCACGTAGAAGGGGCCGGCGGTGGGCACCCCCGGCTGGGCGGCGCTGGAAGAGGGATCGCTGGGGGTGAGCAGGCCGCTGGGCGAGAACTGGGGCCCGAACCCGAGGGTGTCGTTGGCCTTTTTGGCGGTGGTGGTGGTGCGGCTGCCCTCGTAGCCGCCGCTGGCGTAGGCGCTGATCGTGGGCCAGTAGGTGCCCATCTCGGCCTGGAAGCGGGCCAGGGCCGCGGCCACCTGCTCCCGCTGGCCCTGCAGGCTGGCGCTGTTGGCGAAGGCCAGGGCCAGCGCCTGCTCCAGGCTCAGGCCGGCGGTGCTGCCTTGGCGCAGCTGCTCGGGGCTGGGCAGGTCCAGGGGTGGGGCAGGCGTGGCCTGGGCCGGCTCCAGCTCGCCGGTGGGGGCCTGGTTGGCGCGCAGGAGGGTGGCGGGGAGCTCCGGGGTGCTCAGCAGGTCGCGCACCGGTGCCTCGGGTTCGGCGGGCAGCAGCTGGTCGAGGGCGCGCAGCTCGGCATCGAGGCGCTGCCAGCTGCGCTCCAGCCGTTCGAGCTCGGGGATGGGCCGGCTGGGGCTCTGCGGAGCTGCGACGGTCGGGGCCGCCAGGCCCGGCAGCGCTGGAATCGGTACCGCTCCGACGACGGCGGTGAGTCCTGCAACCAACAGGGCCAGGGCGTCGTTGCGAGGAGCCACCTGGCTGCTGGTCAGCGATTGCGAAGCTTTATCTTCCGCGAGGCCAAGGCCCGGGGCTTCTCAGGGTGTGCGGCCTGGGAATGGCCTCGCTGCGCCGGGGTTTGCCCGGGATCCCTGTGATCAGGATCGCGACGGTCAGCTGGCCCACGCCGTTGATGTTGGTGCGAGTGCTGGCGCTGCCCAGGGTGTGCGATCAGCGCCTGTCCAGGATCGCCGCCCAGCGCGCTTCGCCATCGCGGATGGCCCGCTCCGCCTGACTGCACAGCTGCAGGCGCACGGCGATGCGCTCCAGCCGGGCGCTGTTGGCCGTGTTCACGGCGGGATCGTTCAGGTGCCGATTGAGCTGCAGCCAGCTGGAGGGCAGCACCAGCCCCTGGGACGGTGGTGGTGGCAGGCCTGGGCCCTGTCGGTGGCCGGGGGGCTGCTCGCCGGCAGCGGGACCGCGGATCGCCCGCTCCCAGTGCTGCAGTTGGTCGGCCATGGCACCGAGCAGATCGGCCTCGGCTCGGTGCAGCCTGGCCAGCTGGGGCAGGGGCTGGGGACTCAGGGCGGCCCGCTCCATGGCCCGCACCAGGGTCACCAGCCGTGAGGCGGTGCCATCCAGGCTGGCCAGCAGCAGGGCCGCCGGATGGCGCTCGGGATTGGTGCCGAGCTCCTGCAGCAGGTTGGGCCGCAGGCCCCGCATCGCCTGCAGCCGGTTGCGCAGGGTGGGGTAGTGGCTGGAGCGCCGAGCCGGTCCAGCCAGCGCAGACCCGGTATCGGCCTCCTCCAGCCCCTGCCGCAGGTCGCGCAACACCAGCTGCAGTTGGCTCAGCAGATTGGCGTAGCTGGCCAGGATCTGCTCGAGGCTGCGGGCAGGCCAGAACAGCCGCAGGCTCAGCAGGGTGAGCAGCACGCCGAAGGCGGTCCAGAAGAAGCGCAACGGCAGCCAGCTGGCCAGGCTGCCCTCGTGCACCAGCCAGCCCATCACGATGATCATGCCGCCCACCTTGTAGCCCACCTTCAGCTGCAGCAGGCCCCCCAGCAGGCGCAGGCTGCCCAGGGTGATGGCGAGGCCGACGGGCAGGGGCAGGTCCTTCAGCCCCCCGTAGCCCACCAGCAGCAGCAGGGCCCCGAGCACGCTGCCGTAGAGGCGCTGCCGACCGAGTTCGATCGCGCCACCGTAGGTGCCGGTTGAGACCGAAAGCACGGCCAGGGCGGCGTACTGGCTGTCCAATACCCCGGAGAGGCTGGCGAAGGCATTGGCCAGGCCGGTGGTGACGGCGGTGCGCAGGGCAGGGCGGTTGATCACGGCAGGCGGCTCCGCCCCAGCCCCCCCAGGCAGGCATGCAGGGGCCTCCACTCCTCCGCCATGGCCAGCAGGGGCAGCAGGGGCAGCTGCTGGCTGGCGGCCAGCTGGCACCACAGCTGCGGTTGCCGCGGTGGCGTGGGCTGTGGATCATTCCCCATCAGCTGCTGTCCAAGCCCCAGCACCGCCCGGCGCAGGGGCTCTGCCCCCTGGACCTGGCGTTCCGGCAGGTCGGCCAGCAGCCGTTCCCAGGCCACCCAGTGGAAGTGGGTGAGCTGCCACAGCCGCAGGCGCTGCTCCCAGTGATGCCGCTTGAGCACCTGGCGGCGGGGGCCGGCCCGTTCCTGGCCCAGCAGCTGCTCCAGTCGCTGCAGATCGCTGGTCAGGGGGGCGGGATCCAGGCTCCGGGGCCGGGCGTGCCCCCGCTCCAGCCAATCGCTGTAGCGCTGCAGCTGGGCGCTGAGCTGCCGGCGCAGCCGGCCCTCCGCCTGCTCCATCTCGCCCACCGCATTGCGCGGCCAGAACAGCAGCCCCACCACGATCGCCACCAGGCAGCCCACCGCCGTGTCAAGGGCGCGGTTGAACACATACGTCCAGTTCAGGGCGACGTGGCTGGGGATCATCAGGAACATGATGCTGGTGATCCCCGCCGTGCCCAGGGCGCTCTGCCAGCCGAGCAGCTGCAGGGCCGGCACCATCACCACCAGGGACACCAGCACCCCCGCCCAGCCGCTCAGCACGGTGTGCACCAGGAAGGTGATCAGTCCCCCGAGCACGGTGCCCATCACCCTGCCCGTGGCTGCCTGCAGGGTGTGGTCGTCGTTGTCATCGACGACCATCACCACCGCCAGCAGCGGGTACCAGAGAAATTCGATCCGCTGGAAGTGAACGGCGATCGCTGCGGTGACCAGGGTCGCCACCGCCAGCTTCAGGCTGTTGCGCATCAGTGCGGGGTCGAGGCGGGAAGGCACGGGCCCGGTCCTGTCGGCAGGGGATGAGGCTTCAGCGGGGGATGTCGCTGGCGGAATTCAGTAGACGTAGCGGCCGTCGACGCCATCCTCGCCGGAGCTCAGGGATCCCTCGTCGGGCCAGTCTGTTGCCCAGTAACTGATGCCATCGAGGTCAAACGGACGCCCCCCCAGGCGCTCGACATTGAGCCGGGTGCTGCCCATCGCGGTGATCAGACCACCCAGTTCCATCGGCCCCAGGTCGGTCTGCACGTCCTTGCCTGCCATGGAGAGCAGCATCGGCAGGCGGACGAGCTGTTCCGGGCGGGTGAGCTTCTGGAACAGGGCCTTGAGCGCCAGTTGCTGGCGCTCGATCCGACCGATGTCGCCCATCTCATCGTGGCGAAAGCGCAGGAAACCCTCCAGATCGCGCCCCTTGAGGGTCTGCACCCCAGGTTGCAGATCAATGTTCAGCCCCTGGCTGTTGTCGACGTAGACCATGCGCTTGGGCACATCCACCTCAATGCCGCCGAGGGCGTCAGCCAGGCGACGGATAGCGGCCAGGTTCACGATCACGTGGTGGCTGATCGGGCGCCCCAGCTTGCGGGAGAGTTCCCGCTTGGCCAGGTCGGTGCCGCCGATCGGATAGAGGGCATTCACCTTGTGCGGTCCGTAGCCCTCGGCCTCGATGTAGGTGTCGCGGGGGATCTGGATGATCCGGGTGGTGCTCCCTTCCACCCGCAGGCTGGCGATCACATCGGTGAGGCCGCCGGATTCGTCGGTGCCGAGGAGCAGGATGTCCTGATCGCCCACCCGGCTCCAGGCGGCGAAGGGATTGGTGATGCGGGGGTTGCTGGTGAGGTCAGCCGAGCTGAGCCAGTTGGCCAGGGGAACGGACAGCAGGATGCCCCCGCCCAGGCCGAGGGCGATCGCCACCAGCACCGGACCGCGCTGAGTCCGATGCCGGGGCCTTTGGGACGCAGGGGTCTTCATCATCTCAACGCTATTGCACCGCAATGGCGATGCCTTGTTCAGAGGCTGAGCCGCTCGCCGGCCCGCAGCCCCGCCTGCACCCGCCAGAGATTGGCGTAGGCGCCGTCGGCGGCGATCAGCTGCTCATGGTCACCGCTCTCCACGATCCGGCCCTGCTCCATCACCACGATCCGATCGGCATGGCGCACGGTGGAGAGGCGGTGGGCGATCACCAGCGTGGTGCGCTCGGCCGTGATCAGGTCGAGGGAGCGCTGGATGGCGGCCTCGGTTTCGTTGTCCACGGCGGCGGTGGCCTCATCGAGGATCAGCACCGGCGGGTTCTTGAGGATGGCGCGGGCCAGGGCGATGCGCTGGCGCTGGCCGCCGCTGAGGCGCTGGCCCCGCTCGCCCACCACCGTGTCGTATCCCTGGGGCAGGGCCTCGATGAAGCCGCTGGCTTCGGCCAGCTGGGCGGCCCGCTCGATGGCCGCGCGCGGGGCGTCGAAGCTGCCGTAGGCGATGTTCTCGGCCACGGTGCCGTGGAACAGGAACACCTCCTGGCTCACCAGGCCGATGGCCCGGCGCAGGTCGTCGAGGCGAAGCTCCCGGATCGGAATGCCGTCGAGGCGGATGGTGCCCGCCTGGATCGCATAGAGCCGCAGCAGCAGCTTCACGATCGTGCTCTTGCCGGAGCCGGTGGCCCCCACGATGCCGAGCGTGCTGCCGGCGGGGATCTGGAGGTTGAAATGGCGCAGCAGCGGCTCGCGGCCCCCGTAGGCGAAGGTCACCTCCTCGAAGCTCAGCTCGCCCTTCACCTGGCTCAGGGGCAGGGGCCGATCGCCACTGGGGATGGCGATCGGGGTGGCCAGCAGATCGAGCACCCGATTGGTGGAGGCCATCGCCCTCTGGTAGTCGTCGAGGGTGCGGCCGAGGGTGGTGAGGGGCCAGAGCAGCCGCTGGGTGATGAACACCAGGAAGGCGTAGCTGCCGGTGGCGATCGTGCCGCGCCAGGCCTGCAGGCCGCCGATCACCAGGATGGCGATGAAGGCGAACAGGATCGCGTAGCGGATCAGGGGCACGAAGGCCGCCGAGAGGCGGATGGCCCGGCGGTTGGCCAGGCGGTAGGCCTGGCTCTGGTCGGCCAGCCGCTCCAGCTCCCAGCCCTCGGCCGTGTAGCTCTTGATCGTGAGCATGCCGCCAAGGTTGTTGCTGAGGCGGCTGGCCAGATCCCCGGCCTGTTCGCGCACGGTGGCGTAGCGGGGAGCCAGGCGTTTCTGGAAGCGCAGGGAGCCCCAGAGGATCAGGGGGATGGGGATGAACGACACCCCCGCCACCCCGGGGGAGAGGAACACCATGGCGCCACCCACCGCCAGCACGGTGGTGAGCAGCTGCAGGATCTCATTGGCGCCGTGGTCGAGGAAGCGCTCCAGCTGGTTGATGTCGTCGTTGAGCACGGCCATCAGCCGGCCGCTGCTGCCCGCCTCGAAGAAGGCCATCTCCAGCTTCTGGAGGTGGTCGTAGGCCTCGAGCCGCAGCTCGTGCTGCACGGTCTGGGCCAGGTTGCGCCAGAGCAGGCCGTAGAGGTATTCGAAGAGCGACTCGGCGCTCCAGATCACAAACGAGAGCACCGCCAGCACCCCCAGCTGGCCGGGAACGCTGGTGACGCCGAAGCGGCTGAGCCAGGCCGTGTCCTGCTGCACCACCACATCCACCGCCAGGCCGATCAGCACCGGTGGGGCCAGGTCGAACAGCTTGTTGAGCACGGAGCAGCTGGCCGCCAGCCACACCTCGCCCCGGTGCGGCTGCAGGGTGCGGATCAGGCGCGGCAGGGGCGGAGCAGAACGGGGGCTGGCCGGCGGCATCGACAGTGCAGCTGTGGCGAATGGTGAAGCTTGCCGCAGGGGCGTGCCGGTGCCTGCCGGCGGGCATAGACCGGAGGTGTCCCCGAGGAGGAGGTGCCATGACCCGCACCCGCGCCTTCCATCGCTTCCAACGCTGGACCGCTCGCCTGCGTCGGCGTCATCTGCGCGCCTGGCTGCCCGAGCCCCGCGAAACCGAGCCCGTCATCCACGGCCGCGCCGCCGATCTGCGCCAGCGGGCCAAGGTCTGGGGCGAACTGCGTGATCTCGATTGGCTGGGTGATGCCAATCAGGTGCAGGAGCAGCCGCTGTTCTGATCGACACGCTTCCACCAGAAAGCCCCCTCAGGATCGACTCCCGGGGGGCTTGGAGAGGTGGAGAGGCCGGAAGAGGATGCACCGGTCCCGTGATGCAGGAGCCGGTGCCGCCTCACTGGCGATCTGGATCTCCGGATCGCTCAGGGGCAGATGGGTCGCCCCACCACCGGACGAGCGATCACCAGCGGTTGCCGCCGCCACCACCGCCGTAGCCACCGCCGCCGCCGCCATAGCCGCCGCCGCGGTTACCGCCGCCGCCGCCGTAGCCACCGCGGCCGCCGCCGCCACCGCCACCGCCGCCACCTTCACGAGGGGTGGCCTTGTTGACGCGGATCATGCGGCCCATCCACTCGACGTCCTGGAGGTCGTCGATGGCCTTCTGTTCAGCGGCGTCGTCGCTGAGCTCGACAAAGGCGAAGCCGCGCTTACGGCCGGTCTCGCGGTCGAGGGGGAGGCTGCACTGACGGACTTCGCCGTACTGGCCAAAGAGATCAAGCAGATCCTCGCGCTCGGCCTGGAACGAGAGGTTGCCAACGTAAATGGTCATTAATGAAGCAAAACCTGGAACTGGTTCGTCGCGATTCGTCTGATGCCTGGGTTCCTAGGGATTGCCGATGGGAGCTGGTTGTCAGTTGGTGCTGAGCGCCAGTGGGTCCTGAGCGAGCCGAAGGGATCCTGAACGCCGTTGAATCAACTCACACCTTACGACGTGGGCGGCTTCTTCATGGAGAACCTTGAACCGGACCTGAAGAGACCCTGTAGACGGGGCCGTGATCCCCGGTAGTGTCCCATTGTCAGCAAACCCTGATCCATCGCCATCCCGTGATGACGGCCCCTGTCCCCTGGAGCCTCGCCTGGAGCGAGGACGGTGAACTGGCTCCCCAGGATCGCTTCGATCTGCTGCAGAGCCTGGTGCAGAGCGAGACCCACGATGTGCAGGCCTCGCTGGTGGTGGCCGTCGAGGCCATGGCGCTTGCCGAGATCAGTGCCATCGCCCTGGGCGATGTCACCGGTCTCTGTGCGTGATCAGCCGCGGCAGCGGGAGATCTGCAGGGGCTTGTTGAGCACCCGCAGTTGCCGCAGGCTCTGGAACACGTCGTCGGGCATGCCCTTGGGCAGATCCACGGTGCTGTGGGTGTCGAAGATCTGAATCCGGCCGATCGACTTGCCGTTCAGGCCGGTCTCGTTGGCGATGGCGCCCACGAGGTTGCCCGGCTTGATGCGGTCGCGCCAGCCGAGCTCCACCCGGAAGCGCTCCATGCTCTCGTCGGGCGGGCCCTGGGGGCGCTCACCCCGGGGGTTGCCCCGGCGCCGGGAGTCGACAAAGCCGCCATCGCGATCGCGGCTGTCCCGCCCGGGGCCCTGGGGGCGCACCTGGGTGAAGTCGTCATTGCCCTGCAGGAGCAGGGGCTTGCCGGCCAGGCTCAGTTCGAGGGCTGCCAGGGCCAGCTGCTCGGGGCTGCAGGTCTGTTCCTGGGCGACCCGTTGCAGGATTTCGCTGAGCAGGGCCCGTTCTTCGCTGCTGCAGCCGCTCTGCTGGTGGGCGGTGGTGAGCCGCTGACGCAGGCGGTCGAGGCGGTGCTGGTTGATGGTGGCGTTGCTGGGCACCTCCATCGGCTCGATCGGTTTGCCCACGGCCCGCTCCAGGCCGCCCAGGAAGCGGCGCTCCCGGGGGGTGAGGAACAGGATCGCCTCGCCGCTGCGGCCCGCCCGGCCGGTGCGGCCGATGCGGTGCACGTAGGCCTCGCTGTCGAAGGGGATGTCGTAGTTGATGACCAGGCCGATGCGGTCCACATCCAGGCCGCGGGCTGCCACATCGGTGGCCACCAGCACATCCACCTGGCCGCTCTTCAGGCGCTCGATCGTGCGTTCCCGCTGGGCCTGCGGCACGTCGCCGTTGAGCACCGCCACGTCGTAGCCGTGGGCCTCCAGGGACTCGGCCACCGTGAGGGTGATCGCCTTGGTGCGGGCGAAGATGATCACCCCCTCGCCGCCTTCGCTCTCCAGCACGCGCTCCAGGGCGGGCAGTTTGTGGGGCCCTTGCACCACCAGATAGCGCTGGCGGATGCGGCTGGCGTCGGCCGCCTTGGTGCGGATGGTGATCTCTGCCGGGCTGTTCAGGTACTGCTGGGAGATCCGCCGGATCTCGCTCGGCATGGTGGCGGAGAAGAGCACCACCTGACGTTGTTCAGGGAGCTGGGACAGCACCCATTCCACGTCGTCGATGAAGCCCATGCGCAGCATCTCGTCGGCTTCATCGAGCACGAGGGCCCGCAGACCGGAGAGGTCGAGGGTTCCCTGACGCATGTGATCCATCACCCGCCCCGGGGTGCCCACCACGATCTGGGCCCCACGCTTGAGTTGGTGGATCTGGTCGCGGAAGTCGGCGCCGCCGTAGACCGCCACCGTGCGCACCCGCGGCAGCTCAGTGGCATAGCTGTTGAAGGCTGCCGCCACCTGCAGGGCGAGCTCGCGGGTGGGGGCGAGCACCAGCACCTGGGGAGTGCGTTGGTCAGGGTCGAGGCTGGCGAGCATCGGCAGGGCGAAGGCCGCCGTCTTGCCGGTGCCGGTCTGGGCCTGCCCCACCAGGTCGCGCCCCAGCAGCAGCTCGGGGATCGCAGCCTGCTGGATCGGCGAGGGCTCGCTGTAGCCGATGGCGGCCAGGGCCTTGAGGATTTCCGCACCGAAGCCGAAGCGGGCAAACCCGGAGGCCGGGGCTGCTGAGCTGACGTCCGTGGCGGTGGGATCCGCAGCGGCGTGTGGGGTGGTGGCGGGCAGGTCCTCGCTCGAGCCAGGAAGCGAGGTGGCTGTCTCGGCACTGGAGGCGACCCCGGCTTCAAGCACGGAGGGATCGCTCACAACGGCGCACGACAGGGTGCCGTCGTTGGACGGTTGATGCATGGAAGTCAAATTGAGCCTGCTCAGGCCAGGGCCTGTGGATGTCCTTCAACGCAGGCCGGCAGAGACGGTGACATCCAGAAAACCTGGAAGACCAGACAAACCTGATGGTCTTGCAACCCTATGAACTGCCCTGCCCTTGAAAAAGGCTGAAACAAAACTCTAGCATTGCTCTAGTCGGCCGTAATCGTCGGCCAGCCGCTCGATATCGCTCTCGTCAAGCAGATCTCCGCGCTGGACCTCCACGATCACCAGCGCGCAATCGCTTGCACTGGCCCGGTGCACGGCCCCCACGGGGATGAACAGCTGGGTGCCCGCGGCGGCATCGGTGAGCTGGCCCTCGCATTCGAGCTGGCCTTGGCCGGCCACCACCACCCAGTGTTCGCACCGGTGCCGGTGGCGTTGGCGGCTGATGCGCTGGCCGGCGTGCAGGCAGAGGCGCTTCACCCGGTAGCCAGGCCCCTCCCCCAGGGTTTCAAACCAGCCCCAGGGCCGATGCTCCACGGAGCGGCATGCGCGGGTGCGCACCGGACCCTAGGCAGGAAGAGGGGCTGTGTACAGGCGGGCCCTGCGGCGGGCCCGGGTGAGGCCGGTGTAGAGCAGGCGGGCATCGAGATGGCGGCCGCTGGGGAGCAACAGCAGCACCTCGCCGTACTGGCTGCCCTGGGCCTTGTGCACGGTGAGGGCGAGGGCGGGTTCAGCGGCCGCCAGCCGGGTCGGATGCAGCAGCCGGCCACCGGGGAACAGCACCAGACGCCCGTCGTCCGGGCCCGCCACCAGCACGCCGATGTCTCCATTGGCCAGCTCCTGCTCGGGGAGGTTGCGGCGGTTGAGCACGGGCGTGCCGATCGGCCAGCGCTGCATCGGTCCTGCGTGCGCCTCCCCCAGCAGCGCCCGCTGCACCCCCTCCACCCCCCAGGGTCCCTGGCGGACCGGGCTGAGCAGGATCAGCCGCTCCAGTTCCGCCAGCAGGGCCACGGCCGCCGGGGCACCTGCGGGGCTGGCCTGCGGGTCGAGCACCCCGAGGGCTGCCGCCAGCTCCCCCAGGCGCTGCTGGTGCTCGCGCAGGCGCGCCAGGGCATCGACCGGGGGGGTGGCAGCCGGGGCTTCCTGCCACGTGACGTTGTCGTTGGGGCGGAGTTGCTCCAGCCGGGGGTGCAGGGCCTGCAGCAATTCGCCCCCCGGTTCGGCCTGAGTGCGCATGGCGCTGGCCAGGGTGGCGATGGCGCCATCGTTCCGATAGGCGGTGCGCAGCTCCACCGCCGCCGGCCCCAGGTCCGCCAGCGTCTCCGGTCGGCACAGCTCCAGCAGCACCGCCCCCGGGCCCACCGGTGGCAGCTGGTTGGGGTCTCCGACCAGCAACAGGCGAGCGTGTTGGGGCAGGGCTGCCAGCAGGGCCTGCATCAAGGGCAGATCCACCATTGACACCTCATCGACCACGAGCAGATCGAGTTCCAGCTCCCGGCCTGGTCGGCGCCCGAATCCCGCGCCGTCGGCCCGGGATTCCAGCAGCCGGTGGAGGGTGCCGCAGGGCAGGGTGGCGAGGCGCTCGGCCAGGTCGGCCTGCAGGGCCGGCGCCCCCGCCGCCACGGCCGCCCCAAGCCTGGCGGCGGCCTTGCCGGTGGGCGCCGCCAGCTGCAGGCGCAGCCTGGGTTGCAGCCGCAGCGCCGCCGCCAGCATCTGCACCACGGTGGAGGTCTTGCCGGTGCCGGGCCCGCCGCTGAGCAGCACCAGCTGATGCTCCAGCAGGGCCTGCACGGCCGCGCTCTGCTGCGCGTCCAGGCCGGCGGCGCTCGCTTGGTCGCGGGCCTGCCGCCGTTGGTCGGCGGAGGGGGCCGGTGCCACGCCCTTCCGGCCCCGCTCGATCAGCCCGGCGATGCAGTGGCTCAGCTGCTGGTGCCAGCGGCGCCAGCGCAACCAGCGACCGGCCCGCACCACGGGCGCCTCGGGCTGATTCTCCAGTGCGTTCGCATCGACCAGCCAGCCGCAGGCCTCCAGCGCAGCCAGTTGGGCGGCGGGCCAGCCGGGGGCCGCACGGCTGGAGGCCTCGCTGCCCCCGTCTGCCTGCGGCTCCAGCTCCGGTGGTGCTGGTCCCTCCAGATCGAGGCCCAGCTCTCCGCGCTCCAGGGCGGCCGCCAGGGCGGAGACCACCTGCCGCAGGGCGAGCTGCTCTGCTGGATCGAGCCGGGTTCTGCCGGGGGCCGGCAACAGGCGCAGAAGGCTGTCGAGCAGGGTCGGGGCCAGGCTGCTCATGGTTGCCCCTCCCGCAGCAGCGCATCGAGGGCGAGCAGCCGCGCCAGCGGCGGCCGCTCCACCAGCACGCCGGGGACGCCGCTGCGGGGGTCGCCCGCCAGGGGCCCCGGAACTCCGCGGAGGAACACATAGGCGTAGCCCCCCAGATCGCGTTCGGGGCTGTAGCCGGGCAGGCGCCAGCGCAGGTAGCGGTGCAGGGCCACCAGGTAGAGGTGGGCTTGCAGTGGGTAGTGATTGGCCGCCATGAGCGTCTCCATGGCCTCGGCGCCGTAGTCGCCTGGACCGCAGCGCAGGGTTGTGCCTTGGGCGTCGCGCTGGCCCAGGAAGTTGCTCTTCCAGTCGGCCACCCACCAGCGCTCGCCGCAGCGGAACACCAGATCGATCGAGCCGGTGAGAAACCCGCGGCTCGCCACGTTCAGCCCCAGGAGTTGGCGGCCATACGCGCTGCTGAAACGGCCGCCGGGGTGCCGGTGGAACACCTCCACCAGGCCGCTGCTGCGCACCACACGACCGGGGGGGATCGCCAGGGGCAGGTCGAAGGCCATCTCATTGAGCCAGCTTCCCGGCTCCAGATCGGCCAGCCGCAGGTCCCCCAGGTCTCCTCCGAGGGGGGTCTGCACCAGCTGCTCCAGCGCTGTGATCACGCCCTCTGCCAGATCGGCGGGCAGGCCGGCCCGGTCGAGCTCCCGGTTCACCACCGTCCGGGCTCCCTCCAGCGCGCCATGGGCCAGGCAGGGGTAGTCGATCTGCTCCAGCATGCGGTGCAGGGCATCCCCCGGGCCGGCGCCCCGTGGGAACTGGGCCAGGGGGCCGAGGGCGGGCCAGGTGTCCGGAGCCTGATCGGTGGCCGGATCACGCTGCTGTTCCCGCAGCTGTTCCTTCAGCTCGGGTTTGCGGCCTCCCTCGCCATCGTCGGGGTCCTCGCCATCGCGGCTCAGGGCATCGCTGTCGCGGCCATCATCCCGAGCCTCCGGCGGCAGGGCGGCGGCGCCATGGGTCCAGGCGGAGTAGCTGGCCCGGCCCCAGCGGCTGTCGAGGTTGCGCTGGGGGCGCGGGCCCAGTGCCAGCCCACCGCGCGGGGGATCCGGAAGCCAGCGCTCGCGCGCGGGTGGATGGGCGGCGGGATCGATTCGCTGCAGCGGCAGCTCGCGCAGCGTGTCCCCTTCGCCATCCACCAGCCAGGGGCTGAGGGGGTTGCCCGTTTCGACCTGATCGCCGCCGGCCCATCCCAGCACCAGCAGGTGACGGGCCCGGGTGCAGGCCACATAGGCCTTGCGTTCGGCCTCCTGCCGTTCAGCTTCAGCGTGCTGGAGGGCGGCGTCCCGGCCGGAGCCCCAGTGGGGGTTGAGGTGCAGATCCAGGCGGGGGCGCAGGCTGCCGGGCGGCCGCCAGCGGCGACCCACCGAGGCGCTGCCGCCGCGGGTGCTGCGCTCGCCGCGCCACAGGGTGGGGCAGATCACCACCGGATATTCCAGCCCCTTGCTGCGGTGGATGGTCACCACGGCGATCGCCGATTCGGCGGCGTCGCTGCGGCACCGGTGCGCATCGGGAATGTCCCTGTCCTCCTGCAGGCGCAGGTTGCGCAGCCAGTCGGCCGCGGCGGCCGTGCTCAGCCCCTGGCGGTGCATCTGCTCCTGCACCAGCTCCGCCGCCTGCTGCAGATCGGCCAGGGCGCGGCCGCGCAGGGCCAGGCGGGCCAGGGCGTCGCTGCCGAGCAGTTGCCCCACCACCGCCGTGAGCCCCTGCTGCGGCAGCCGTTCCCCCAGGCGAGCCAGGCTGTCTGCCAGCCCATCCCAGGTTTCAAGGGGGGCAGTCCGGATCCGCTCGGCGCTCCAGCCCATCAGGGTGGAGGCGGCCAGCAACCGTAGACGGCCGGGATCGCCGGGGGCGGCAAGGGCATCGAGCAGCCGCTGCAGGGCTCGGGCTCCTTCACTGGCAAAGACATCCCCCTGGTTCACCAGCCGGCTGGGCAGGCCGCGGCGCTCCAGGGCGACCCGCAGGGCCTCCGCCTCGCGGTGGGTGTTCACCAGCAGGCAGAGGTCCCCTGGCTCGAGCGGCCGCTGGCTGTCGCCTTTGCAGAGCTGCAGGTGGCGCTCCAGCAGGCTCTGGCAGAAGGCCGCCACCTGGCCCTCCAGCTGGGCCGGCTCCAGCTCCAGCAGCTGCAGCGGCAGCTCATCGGCTGCCAAGGTCAGGCACGCGCCACGAGCGCGGCACACCACCTCAGGCACCTCCAGCCGCGAGCGCACCAGGCCGGGCCGCATCAGCGCGTTCAAGCCGTCGATCAGGCCGGCGCTGGAGCGGCGGTTCTCCACCAGGCCGTAGCGGGCCGCGGCCTGGTCGGCGGCCTGGCGGTAGGTGGCCAGCTCGCCGCCGCGGAAGCGGTAGATCGCCTGCTTCGGGTCGCCCACCATCACCAGCAGGTGGCGCGGCGGATCGCCGCCGAAGGCACCCTGCAGGATCCGCCACTGGATCGGGTCGGTGTCCTGGAATTCATCGATCAGGGCGGCCCGGTAGCGGCCAGAGACGGCCCGCAGGAGGGCGGTTTCGCCCTGGTCACCGGGGTCCAGCAGCTCCAGCAGTTGGCCATAGCCCATCTCGCCGCTGCGCTCCCGCCGGCGAGTCAGTTCCGCCCGGCCCCAGTGGGCGAAGTGCAGCAGCACAAGTTCCGCCGGCCCGTCCACCAGCGCGGCGATCGTCGCCAGCAGCTCGGCCTGGGGCAGGCGGGCGTCGTCGCCGTGGGCGGCGCTTTCCAGCTTCTGCACGGGGCCGGGGTGGAAGGACTCGCGGAGCTCCTTGCGCTCCAGCAGCTCCGCGTAGCCGGGCGGCTGCTCCAGGCCCGTCAGCCAGGCGTCCACGGCCTGAACCTTGTCCGGCTTGGGCTTGAGCCGGTAGGGGCGGTAGTCGTTGCCGATCGCCTTGGCGGCGCTGGCACTGGCGGCCAGGTTCTGCTCGAGGGTTTCGGCCTCGCGCGGCCAGAGGGCGCGGAAGCGTTGCCAGTTCCCCAGCCAGTGGTCCGCCAGCCGCGCGGCCAGGGGCGTCGCCAGTTGCCAGGTCTCGGGCAGCGGATCGAGCTCAAGGGCTGGATCGCCATCGAGGGCCTGCAGCACGCTGGCCAGCCGGTCGGGGTCGATGCCGCGGTTGATCAGGCCCGCCAGATGGGCGCTGGGCAGGGGCAGCACCTGCTGCTGCCAGTAGTCGTGCACGATCTGGCCGCGGCGCTCGGCGGCACCGTTCTCCAGGGCCACCGCTGGACCCAGCCCCGCCTCCAGGGCCTGCCGCTGCAGAGCGCGGCGGCAGAAACCGTGGATGGTGGTGATGTCGGCGCGATCAATCTGCTCGAGGGCCAGCAGCAGGCGCCCCCGCAGCTGGGCGGAGGGATCGGGCCCCCGGGCCGCCAGCCAGTCCGCCAGGGGTTGATCGAGATCCGCGGGCAGCTCTGCCTCGCCCGGGGTGGTGGCGGCAGCCTCCAGCAGAGCCAGGGCCTGCTGCAGGCGCCGGGCGATGCGGTCGCGCAGCTCGGCGGCCGCGGCATCGGTGAAGGTGACCACGAGCAGCTGCTCGATCGCCAGGGGCCGCGGCCCCTCGCTCAGCAGCCGCAGCACCAGATGGGCCAGGGCGAAGGTCTTGCCGGTGCCGGCGCTGGCCTCCAGCAGGCGGATGCCCGGGTCCAGGGGCATTCCGTTGGGCTCGAACGGGGGCAGGCTCATGGCTTCAGCTCCTGCCGCAGCTCCAGTAGTGGCCCGTGCAGCGCCAGGGCCAGCTCTTCCACCGCAGGGGTGAGCAACTCCGCCAGGGGCTGATCGCTGCCAAAGCAGAGGGCCAGGGCCGCTTCGCAGCGTTCCCCGGGAGTGCTGAATCCCCCCTCCCAGGCGTCACGCGCCTTGCTCCAGCCCCGGCCCTGGTTTGGTTTGGCCGCTTCCGCTTCGGCATAGGCCCAGCCCGTTTCCGGGGGCAGGGGCCAGCAGCTCAGGCGGTGCGCCTCGCGCCAGCCGCGCAGTTGCTCCAGCAGCTCGGCGGCGCGCGCGGGCGGTGGGGCGCTGAGTTGCTCCAGCAGGCGGAAGCGCTGCTTGTCGCGCCCCACCAGGGTGGCGCCGGCGGGGGCCTGGCCGGCGGCGGCTGCCAGGAGCAGCTCCAGCCACAACCGCAGGCGCTGCCGGCAGCGGGGACGGCCGGTGTGGGCGAGCACCAGCTGGCGGCCCCGCCAGGGCAGCACCGCTTCCAGCCCCCCCCAGCTCACCGCCTCCTGGCGGGCCGGCCCCAGCCGCTCCAGGCAGTCCTGCAGCGAGCGCCAGCGCGTCGCGAGCTGCTCCACCTCCAGCTCGCCGGCGGCCAGGGGCGGCAGCACGCCCCGTCCCCGCTCGAGGGCGGCCCAGTCGGGGTCGAGCTCCGGTGGCGGCAGGCCGTCGCCATCCAGCTGGGCTCGCAGCAGGGCGGCGCGGCGCCGTTCATCCAGCCGCAGATCCTCCAGGTCGCGCACCGGTTCCTCCCACTCCCGCGGCCGCAGGCCCAGCTCCTCCAGCCAACGGCTCTGGGGTGCCTCGATCCAGGCGCGCAGGTCGGCCCAGCCTTCGGCGGGGGTATCCGGCGGGGCCGGCTGGCCGCTGTTGCCGCCTGGTTCCAGCTGGCGCCAGGCCAGGCCCGCGACCGCCGCCTCGTTCGCGGTGTCCAGTTGGCGGCGGGCCAGGAGCAGGCGCCGGTCGCAGCTGGCCGGCGGCCAGTGGGGCTCCGCCAGGAAGTTGCGCCGCTCCAGGGGGCTGGCGGCGTGCTCGCGCAGGGGCAGCTGACCCTCCAGCTGGAGGGCCAGCAGGTCGAGCCATTGGCGCACCGGCGCGGCCGGCTCCTGGGCTTCACCGGTGCGTTCGTCGCGGTTGCTCCAGCTGATCAGCAGGTGTCCCCGGGCCGAGAGCAGGCTCTCGAGCAGCACGTAGCGATCCTGATCGCCGCTGCTCGGATCGCCGAGGCGGCGCTGCTGCTCCAGCAGGTGGAATCCCGGGCGCTGGCGCTGGCGCGGGAAGGCGCCGGCATCGAGGCCCATCAGCACCACCACCTTGTGGGGGATGGCGCGCATGGGCTCCAGGGCGCTGATCGTGAGCGCGCCGGAGCGGTGGCCAAAGCGACCGCTGCCCTCGCTCAGGCGCTCGGCCAGCACCTCCGCCACCACCGCCGCCTCCAGCAGCAGCGGGCTGGCACCCGCGATGGCGTTCCAGTCGGCCAGCACCGCCTGCAGGCTCTGCAGCTCCCACGCCCGCTCGCCGCCGTCGCCGAACAGGGCGGCCAGCTGGTCGCGCAGCCCGCCCACCCAGTCGGCCACGCTGCGGGCCTGCCCCAGCCAGGCCAGGCTCTGCTCCAGTTGCCGCAGCAGCGCCAGCCAGCGCCCCTGCTGCTCCAGGCTTCCCGCCATTGCCAGCGGGGCTGTCTCGGCCGGCGCCAGCCCCGGGGTGTCGGGCAGCACCAGCCCAAGCACCAGCCGATCGATCGCCCAGCGCAGGCTGTGGCGCGGGTCACCGCCGCGGGCACGGCCATCGAGCCCCCAGCGGAAGCCGCTGCGCTGCAGGAGCGCCGTGATCTCCCCGGCCTCCGCCGGATCAATCCCCTGGTGGGTCAGCAGGGGCGCACAGCCGAGCACGGTCTCCAGGGCCGTGGCGGTGAGCCGGTCCCCCGCCAGCTGCAGCAGGGCCAGCAGCCCCTGGCTGATGCCTGCCTCGCTCTGCTGGCTGCGGTCGGTGAGGCGCCAGGGCAGGGTCACGCCGGTGGCCTCGCTGTCGCCGAACACCGCTCCCACCAGGGGCGCGAAGGCCTCCACCTGGGGGGTCATCACCAGAATGTCGCGCGGTTCGAGTTCGAGATCGGCCGCCAGCAGCTGCAAGAGCCGGTCGCGCACGACCTGCAGCTGGCGCAGCCGTCCCGGACAGGCATGGAACTCCAACGAGCTGTCTGCAGGGCTGCGCTCCAGGGGTTGGTCCGTCTCCCCGGTGGCCAGCCGCTCCTGGAGTTGCTCCAGCAGGGTCGGGCGGTCCAGGGCCGCGCGGGCCGGCAGGAGGAAGGCGTCGTGGTCGTGCCAGGTGCCCGGCTGCGTGTCGCCGCTGGCCTCCAGCAGCTGCTGGAACTCCGCTCCCAGCCGGCCGAAGCGGGCCTCCAGGCCCGGCACGGCGAGCAGCCAGTCGCTGCCCAGCGGCTCGCCGGCGCGGGCATCGTGGCGGTGCCACAGGTCGCGGCAGGGCGTGAGCAGGTAGAGCTCCACCGCCATCCGCTGGGAGAGGGCCTGCAGCAGCTCCACCTGCACCGGCGCCAGGCTGCTCAGGCCGAACAGGCGCAGGGGCTGGCCCGCTGACCTGGCAGCCTCTGTCCGCCGGCTGGCGGATGGGGCGGGCTCCTGCTGCAGCAGGGCGATCGCCTGCCGCGCCCTCAACCCGAAGGGCAGTCGCTCCAGCCGTTCGGCCAGCTGGCGCAGCAGCAGGGGCTGCCAGCGCAGGGGCTCGGCCAGCGGCGCTCCGGTGCCATCGAGATCGCGGCCCTGGAGCCAGTCCTCGAGCATGGCGGGGCGGTAGAGGCCGTAGTCGTCGAGGGCGTCGGCGATGGCACGACCGAGCTGCCACAGAGGTGCATCCAGCAGTCGGTGGTCGGCATCGCGCCGCTCCAGCCACTGCCGCAGCGGTGTCGCCTCCGGCGCCTCCAGCAGGGCTGGCAGCAGCTCCAGCACCGGCCACACCAGGTTCTGCGCGCGCCAGGGGTCGGAGCCGGCGGGGGTCGCAGCGCTCCTGGTCTCAACAGCGTCCCCGGCCAGCAGCTGATCCACGAGCTCGCGCAGCCGGCCGGCGGGAAAGGGAAAGCGCAGGTTGGCGGCGATCCCGCCCCCGGGGGCGTCGGTGGGATCACAGATGCCCAGAGCGATCTGCTCCCCCAGCCAGCGGCTGGTGGGCCAGGTGTTCACCACGACCTGCACCTGTTCGAGCGGGCCCGGGGGCTCCAGGCGCAACCGGGTGGCCAGCACCTGGGCCAGCAGCTCGGCGCGGTTACTGCGGTAGAGGGTGAGCAAGGCGGGCCGGGTGGAGCGTCAGCCCCGGCCGCCGGCCAGGGGCTGACGCTCCCAGGCCATCCAGGCCGGGCATCTGAGGCTGGCGCTGGGCAGAGAACGCAGCCCTGGCACCGACCGCACCTCCTCGGTCTCCGGACAGTAGGCGGAGAGCTCGCCGCCGTAGCAGGCGCCGGTGTCGACCATCACGATGTGTTCGAGCCGGCGCACTTCGTGGCCCGGAGTGTGGCCGATCACCACGGTGCCGAATCGACCGTCGTAGGACTGCCAGAACGGCGTGCGGATGCTCAGATCGGGCACCCATGTGTCGGGATCAAAGCCGGCGTGGGTCGCCAGCCAGCCCTCTCCCTGGTAGGTGAGGGGCAGCTGTTCCAGGCGTTCCAGCCACTGGCGGCTCTGGCGATCGCCCAGCTGGCGATAGGTGTCGCAGCCAGCCAGGGCCCGTTGGGCCTGCCAGTGGCCCGCGTGGAGGGCCTGCACCAGGTCGGCCTCATGGTTGCCCTGCAGCCAGATGGCCCGGCCACTGCTCACCAGGGTCCAGACCAGCTCCATCGTTTCAACGATGCGGGGGCCGCGATTGATCACATCCCCGCAGAAGACCAGGCGATCGCGCCCGGGAAGAAGGGCCACCAGGGACCGGAGGGAGTCGGCGCAGCCGTGAACGTCCCCGATCACCCAATGGTGGCTGGGACGTGAGGGGGACGTCATCGGTCCGTCGCGTTGCCACCAGTCTTGCCTTTCAAAGCGCGGCTTGTCAGCCCCCGCAGCCGAACAGCGCTGGTACGGTCGCCCCAGACGGCAAGGGGCGCCATGGATCTTCAGTCGCTGCCGGTGAGTCAGCGGGTCAACGCCCTGGTGAAGGCGCTGAACGGGGCCAGGCGCACCAACGAGGCCCTGGCGCGCTGCAGCGACGGCGAGGCGATGCTGGATGTGCTGCTGGATGCCTCCGCCAAGCTCGGCCTCGGGCTCACCCGCGAGCAACTCGCCAACACTCCGCCGATCCGCGACTGGGTGTGGTGGAAGAACAAGGAGGCCCTGCTCACCATCGGAGACAACAAACCCCGCTACCAGCAGGACGGCGGCCAGGGCAGGCCCCCATCCCCCGGTGGCGGCGAGGGAAGCGAGGGGACAGCCGGAGACCAGCCCCGGCGTCGCTTTCTCGGCCTGTTCTGACTTCCGGGTCAACCCCCGCGGAGGGCGGCCCTCAGAGCGTGGCGAGGGCCTCGGGAATGGTCTCGGAGGGGGCGTCGAACCGCCCTTGAAGCACGAATTCGAGCCGCAGTTTCAGGAACGTGATGAACTTCTCGTCGGTGGAGACCACCGCTGCGGCGGGCCGGGCCACGGCCGTTGCGCTGCCGTTGAGGTCGCTGCTTTCCAGGAATGCCGGACGGCGCACCAGCCAGAAGTCGATCGCCTTGCCCTGTTCGCCGTAGTTGCGCACCCGCTCACGCAGCACCTCTTCGAGGGGCTCCTCCTCGCAGAGGAAGCGCTCGCTGGCGGCCACGAAGTGGTAGGTGGTCATGGGCGGGGGCTGCCGAACAGGGGATCGCGGCGGGGATTCTGGACCATCGCCTTCATCTCCCGCACCGCCTGCTCCAGCCCCACCGCCAGGGCGCGGGCCACGATCGTGTGGCCGATGTTCAGCTCCTCCATACCCTCGATGGCCGCCACCGGTTCGACGTTCTGATACGTGAGGCCATGGCCGGCGTTCACCCGCAGGCCGAGGCTGCGGGCGATGAAGCTGCCCTCGCACAGCCGGGCCAGTTCGCGCGGCTGCGCACTCCAGCCAGCCTCGGCGTAGGTGCCGGTGTGCAGCTCCACCCAGCGGGCCCCGGTGGCGGCGCTGGCCTCCAGCTGGGGGGCATCGGCATCGACGAACAGGCTCACGGCGATGCCGGCGTCCTGGAGCCGGGCCACCATCGCCGCCAGGGTTGCCTGCTGGCCTGCCACATCCAGGCCCCCCTCGGTGGTCACCTCCTGGCGCTTTTCCGGCACCAGGGTCACCATGTCGGGCCGGATCCGCAGGGCGATCGCCTCCATCTCCGGGGTGGCGGCCATCTCCAGATTCAGCCGGCTGCGCACGGTGGCCCGCAGCAGCTCCACATCCCGGTCCTGGATGTGGCGGCGGTCTTCGCGCAGGTGCACCGTGATGCCATCGGCGCCGCCCAGTTCGGCCAGCAGGGCGTAGGTGACGGGATCGGGCTCCACCGTGCGGCGGGCCTGGCGCACATTGGCGATGTGGTCGATGTTGACGCCGAGGCTGGCCATGGCGGGAGCTGCGCTCGCCGGATCCTATGGACGGCTGCCGGCCCAGCAACTGCCCGAGGTCGAACAGACGGCGACGGCAGGCTCCCTAAGGTCTGGAGGTGATGGATCGCCTGTGTTGACGGCGGAGACGGCCGAACCGACCGACAGGCTGCCTGCGCTCCAGGCCGGTGATGGCGATCGTCTGGTCAACACGCACGTGAGCCCCTGGCTGGGGCCGCTGGCGATGGTCACCACCCAGGACCTTGCCCTCCCCCTCTGGTTCCGCGAGATTCAGGTTGAGGGGCGCGGGTGTCTTCCCCCTGCTGGACCGGTGCTGCTGGCACCCACCCACAAGGCCCGCTGGGATGCCCTGCTGCTGCCCCATGCCGCGGGGCGACGGGTCACCGGTCGCGACTGCCGCTTCATGGTCACGCTCGATGAGATGCGCGGTCTGCAGGGCTGGCTGCTGCGGCGCCTGGGCTGTTTTGCGGTGAACCAGGCCCGCCCCACCCTGGCGAGTCTGCGTCACGCCGTTGATCTGTTGGCCCGGGGAGAGCAGTTGGTCGTCTTTCCCGAGGGGCGGATCCGCCGCGAGGGGCCCGGGGCCCTTCGCCTGCACCAGGGGCTGGCGCGCCTGGCGGCCCTGGCGGCCAGCCGTGGGGTTGCCGTGCCGGTGTTGCCCGTGGGCATTGCCTACAGCCATGCACTTCCCCGTCCCTGTGGTCGGGCGGCTGTGGTCATCGGCGAGCCGATGTGGATCACTACCCCGGGCCGCGACGGGGCCCTCGCCTTCACCAGGGAGCTGGCTGCGGCGATGGCGGCCCAGGAGACCCGCGCCTGCGCTCTGATCGCTGCAGGAGCACACCGGAGCCCCCACTAGAGTTTGGCCACTTGCCCTTGCAGCGCTGTGCGCAGCCCCGACCGGCTCTTGAGTGGTGCGCTTCTGGCCTCCCTGCTCTGCATCGCCCCGACGTTCAGCCTGCCCGCCGCCGCCCAGCAGGCCCAGCCCGCCTCTGCAGCTGCAACCAATCCCCTCAGCCTCGATGGGGTGCGTGCGCTGCTGGCCCGGGGGGATGCGGCGGCCGCTGCCGGTCGACTCACCGAGGCCCGGGGGTTCTACGACCAGGCCCGGGATCTCTCCCGCCGTCTGCTCGGCTTCTACAGGGATCTGAGCGGGTCCTTCCGTGGCCTCGATGCCCGGATTCCCCGGGAGATGGATCAGAAGGGACGCGAGACCCTCACCCTTCTCTCCCAGGCCAACCTGCGTCTGGCCGCGGTCTTCCGCCGGCTCAACCAGCCGGAGGTGGCCGTTCCCCTGCTGGTGGAGGTGGTGAAGGTGATGACGCCCACCAGTGAGGAGGGCCGCAAGGCCTACCAGGGACTGGTGGAGATCGGCTTCGTCGTCACCCCCTACACCGCTGGTCAGGCCGCCCAGTAGGCCCACTAGATTCCTGGCGAGTTTCTTTTGCCTGATGGTGCAACCTGACCAGGTCAAGGCCGCCATCCATCGCGCCCTCCCCGATGCCGCCGTTGAGGTGGAAGATCTCACCGGTGGTGGAGATCACCTGCAGGTCAAGGTTGTGTCTGAAGCGTTTGCGGGGTTGAACCGCATCAAGCAGCATCAGCTCGTGTACGGGGCTCTCCGCCAGGAACTGGCGAGCGAGGCCATTCACGCCCTTGCCCTGCAGACTTCAGCCCCGGCCTGATGCGTCCCGGGGCCAGCCTTCCTGGCCTGCACGCTTTTTCCCGTCTTTTCGTCCTTCCTCTGTTCCAACATGGATGCCACGGTCAAGCAACGGATTGAAACCCTGATTGCCAGCAGCCCCGTCTTCGTGTTCATGAAGGGCACCAAGCTGATGCCCCAGTGCGGCTTCTCCAACAATGTGGTGCAGATCCTGCATGCCCTCGGCGTGCCATTCGAAACCTTCGATGTTCTCTCCGACATGGAGATCCGTCAGGGAATCAAGGAGTATTCAGAATGGCCCACGATCCCCCAGGTTTATGTCAAGGGGGAATTCATCGGTGGATCGGACATCCTGATCGAGATGTACAACTCTGGGGAATTGCGCGAACAGCTTGAGGTGGCGCTGGCCAGCTGATCCTGGCGCCCGGGCTTCAGAGATGGCGCCCGGGTTCGTAGAGGGTCCGGGGATCGCCATCGGCGCCGATGAAGCTGGAGGGATCCTGGATCCAGCGGTCCACCAGCTCTTCCAAGCGCCGCTGGGCCAGGGGATCGAGAACGGCGGTACGGCGGAGGGCGTGCAGGTAGCCGTCGGCGTAGAGACGCAGTTCCCCAGGCCCGTGGTGGCGGTGGGCCAGTTCCTGGCAGGCGTCGCACAGCGACTGGAAATGGCGAATGGCGTCCGGGTGCTGCAGCGCGGTCATCGTTGGGCGTGCCCTCGTGCCCATTGTGGCCCTCCCGTGCCACCCGCGGTGGCTGCCCCGTCGGTGGTCAGTTGCAAAGGCAGCGGCTGATACCGGCCTGCCCTGGTCAGGTCCGTTAGCTTAGGCCTCAATCCGGGCAGAACCGATGGCGTCCGCCCAGTCACCTCCATCCCCATCCACGCCGCCTTCCGCTGCTCCCATGGGGGATCCCTCTGCTGCTGCCACGCCTGGAGCCAGTGCAGCCAAGCGGGTGCTGGTGGTGGATCCTCACGCCACCTTGCGCACCGTGCTGGCCCAGCGCCTGCGCCAGGATGGACATCTGGCCGCGGCCGTGGCCTCGGCCCGGGAAGCCATCGATCTCTGTCGTGACCAGGCTCCCGACCTCCTGGTGAGCGCCGAGCTGCTCGATGAGAGCAGTGCCCTGCGCCTCGCTTCCCATCTCCGTTGCCCCGTGATGGTGCTCACGGCCCGCACGGGGTCGGAGCCCGTGGTGAATCTGCTGGATGCTGGGGCTGACGACGTGCTGCGCAAGCCCTTCGGGCTGGAGGAGTTGGCAGCCCGCTGCCGATCCCTGCTGCGCCGCAGCGGCAGCGGACTGCAGGAACGGGTCTGTGTGGGGCCGCTGGAGGTGCACCTGCTGCTGCGCCAGGTGACTCTGCGCGACCAGCCTGTGGAACTCAGCCCCCGGGAATTCGCCCTGCTCTGTGCCCTCCTGATGCCACCTGGGGTGGTGCGCAGCCGTCAGGAGCTGTTGCGCATGGCCTGGCCTCCCTTCAGTGGGGGGCCCCGCTCCGTCGACACCCAGGTGCTCACCCTGCGTCGCAAGCTGGAGCAGGCTGGGCTCGGTGAGGGGGGCGGCATCGAGACGATGCGCCAGCAGGGCTATCGCTTCAGTCTGGACAACCTGCCGGAGGTGGTTGACGATCCGGCAGCGGTCAACTCCCTGGCCCGGAACTGAGCACGGCAGGGAGAGCGGCCGCGGCCCTGAGGGTGAACAGCCCCCAAGCCAGTTCCGCTAGCAGCATGGTGGCGCTCAGGCCCGCCAGCAGCTGATAGGTCCAGGGTGGGCTGATCCGGCCGATTGAGCTGGTGTCCAGGCCTGTTGCCAGGGAAAAGCGGCGCAGAAAGACATCAAAGGCGGCAATCCTCTGGGGCAGGAGGAATGACTGATCCCCGCTGCGCAGATAAAACACGCGACCGCCCTGGCTGGTGGCCACGGGGGTGATGGCTTCGATGGCTTGCCAGGGCAGCTGCCAGCCCCGACGCAGCAGCCAGGCGCACCAGGCGGGATGGCCGACGCGAAGGCCGCTGCTGCTCAGCTGCACCTCTTCACTGGTGGCCGCCCAAACCAGCAGCAGCCCGGCGGCCAGGGCCAGCCACAGGGCCGTCTGCAGCCCAGCTGGTGCCAGCCAGGGCAGGGGTGCTGCCAGGGCCAGGTAGAGGCTCACCAGGGTGAAGCGGATCAGGGGCGCCATGGGGAAGCGGATCGGGGACCCATGGCTGCAGTCCTCCGCTGCCGGGGTGGGGGGCATCACCGGTCGTCGGCGGAGCCGGGCAATGGCTCGATCAGCGTCGGCGGGGTGTACTCCCCGCCGAACACCTCGCGTTCGCGCCCGTTCCAGAACTCGCCCAGCCGCATCAGATCTGCATGGGCCTCCAGCAGCCGGCGCATGTAGTCCTCGGGATCGAGGGTGTCCTTGGCTTCCTTGAGTTTGACCAGGCGGAGCTGCATCAGCATCCAGGGCTTGCTCAGCTCGCCGCGTTGCTCGAGATAGCGGGCCAGTTCGGCGGCGCTGGGTTGGGGAGAGCCGCTCATCGTCAGCGCAACCACACAGGTCGGCCCAGGCTATGCAGGGGGGAGGGGCGAGTGCGGCGGGAAGCGGTTCCCTGTAGCCGCCAGCTGCTGGCGGCTGATGGGGCGGGAGAAGTGGCAGCCCTGAAAGTGCTCCAGGCCGGCATCGCGCAGCAGCCGGACCATGGCCTCCTCTTCCACCCCTTCCGCCACCAGGGTGAGGCCCATCTCCCGGGAGAGGGCATGGAGCAACCGCACGATCTGAAGGGCGATCGAATCACTGGTGGCTGCCAGCACGAAGGATTTGTCGATCTTGAGTTCATCGGGCTTCAGCCACATCAGCAGGCGCAGCGAGGAGAAACCGGTGCCGAAATCGTCGAGGGCCAGTTGAACGCCTGCGCGGCGCAGGCTCTCGAGGTTGTCGGTGAGTTCGACGCTCGTCTCCACCACCGCGGATTCGGTGATCTCGAGGGTCACGCTGTCCGCGGTGATGCGTTGCTCACTCAGTGCCGCCAGCAGCATCGGCCCGAATCCCTCCCCGGCGAGCTGGCTGGCACTGATGTTCAATGCCAAGGGCAGATCGGGGCGTTGCAGGTCCTCGCGCAGCAGCTTCAACTCCTGCAGCGTGATGGCCAGCAGCAGGCGGCCGAGCTCCGGCATCAGCCGGTAGCGCTCTGCCAGGGCGAAGAACACGTCGGCTGGCACGTTGACGAAGTCCGGGTTGTTCCAGCGGGCCAGGGCCTCAACCTTCAACAGCTGCCCCTCGGCATTGACGATGGGCTGGAAGAGGATCTGAAAGCGTTCCTGGGCATGGCTGATATCACTCTGGAGGGCGTTGAACAGGCGGTAGTTGTTCAGTGCATCCCAGTCGCTCTCCAGATCAAACACCGAGACATGCTGATGATGGCCTGTCTTGGCCATCACCATCGCCATGTCGGAGCGCCGGATCAGTTCCTCTGCCGAGGTGCCGCCGGCATCGCTCACGGCGACGCCGATGCTCAGGCTGATCTTGATCCGATCGGGTTGGCTGCTGACGCGAAAGCGGAAGGCCTCAAGCAGCTGGAGTGCCCGCCCATGGGCCTGGCTGCGCACCGCAGCCGTGTCACCCGGCTCCAGGGCCATGGTGTCGAGGATCAGGCTGAATTCGTCGCCACCGAAGCGGGCCAGAAAGTCGTTGGTGCCGATCAGCCGTTGCAGCTCGTCGGCGACGAAGCGCAGCGTGCTGTCCCCCGTGCTGTGGCCGTAGGTCTCATTGATCTGCTTGAACTTGTCGATGTTGATGAACAGCAGGGCCAGGGGCCTGCCGTTGCGGCCGCTGCGTTCACTTTCCCAGTGGAGCCGCTCGAGAAAGTAGTTACGGTTTGGCAGGCCGGTGATCAGATCCAGCAGTGCCAGGGATCGGGCGGTCTGCAACACCAGTTCAAACCGTCCCGCCAGCCGCTCCAGCCGTCCCTGCTCCGGGGTGTTTCCGGGCTGGTCGGTTTCGTGACGCTTCAGCAGCCGGGCAAAGGCCATGGTGTCGGACCCCTCCTCGCCGATCTGCACCTGATCGAGCAGGCGGCGCAGCTCGCGCTCCGTGCCGCGGATGCGCTGGTTCACCAGGCGCTCGCGGCAAAGCCTCTCCAGCCGCAGGCGTCTCTGGCCCAGCATCCAGCGCATGCGCTGCGTCAGGGCCAGGAGCAGCCCGCCAGCCACCAGTCCGCCCAGGGCCAGCCATTCCCCGGACACCCGTTCGCCCCACGGGGGCTCACGCACCTGCAGCGGCCGTCCAGCACTGGTCCACAACACCGGTTGGACGGTGCGGAGCTGGCCGCCTGGCCCTGACTTTTGCCCATCGAGCACCAGCTGGCCGGCGAGGCTGCGCAGGCCGGATCGCAGCGGTGAACCATCGCCCGGGGAGAGCAGGGGCACCATGTAGGTGAGGGTGGCGCTGCTGCGCCGTATCCCGTCGGTGTCGGAGATCACTGCGATGCCGCCCACCAGAGGGCCCGAGGTGCTTGGGCAGATCACCGGCAAATGGTCAGCGGCCTGGCGCAGACGCTCCCGGCTCACGTCATCGAGGCAGCGGATCAGCGGACTGTCGCTGGACCGGTCCTGCCGGTCCACGCCTTCAAGGGCCAGCCGGCGGCCGCCACCGTCATGGATCGCCATCACGGCCCCGCCGTCGAGCAGGGCGGTGGTGCGCATCAAGCGCTCTACGAAGTCGGGCTGACGCCCTTCGCTGAATGCCAGAGCTTCGTCCCACGCTGCCCAGTCGTTGAGGGGGCGTTTGTTGTCCCGCACCAGCGACTGCAGCACCTGCAGCTGTTCCTGCTGGTAGTTGGAGAGCTGCTCTCGGGTGTTCTGATAGCGACGCAGCGCCTCCAGGCCGATCAGCAGCAGCACCAGTGCTCCTCCGGCGCGCAGGTTTCGGAGCCAGCGGCTGTCGCTAGCCGCCAGTCGCTCCTGCTTCAGCCAGGACCGCAGACTGTGCACGCACCCCCCCGCTGTGGCCGGGTCACTGGTCTTCTCTGGCCACTATGGCAGCGATGGCCGGTTGGTTCAGGCCGGCAATGCCCAGGGGTTGAGGCCCAGGTCGGCGCCGATGCGGTGGGCGCAGGCGAAGCCGCTGAAGGCCACCGCATTCAACCCCTGGCCCGGGAAGCAGGAATCGCCGACGCAGTAGAGGCCCCGCAGCCCGGTGCGGTTGAAGGGCATCGGCAGCAGTCCGGGCAGGCGCAGGGCCGGGATCGGTCCGTAGCTGCCGCCCATGCGGCCCAGGAAGCGGCGGTGGCTGCGGGGCGTGCCGATCTCCTGGTGGCGGATGGCGCCCTTCAGCCCCGGCAGGATCGCCTCCAGGCGCTGGATCAGGCGGGCGGCGTCGGCTTCCTTCTTGGCCCGATAGGCGCTGGGCGAGAGCTCGCGCCAGTGCTCCATCGCGCTGGGGGTGAAGGTGTGCAGGATGTGGCACCCCTCCGGTGCCAGGGAGGGATCAAGCAAGGTGGGCATCGACACGAACACCACCCCCTGCTCCGCCTCCATCTCCTCCCAGCGCTCCAGCAGCAGGTGGTGGCAGTGGAATCCCTCGGGGACCAGGGCCGCGTCGATGCCCAGGTGCAGGGACAGGAATGAGGGCGAGGGCCTGTAGCGGCGGCGCCAGGTGGCTTCGCTCTTGGGGGTGTGGGCGGCATCCACCAGGGCCGCAGCGGCCGGGCGATGGATGTCTGAACCCTCTTCGGCGGTGGCAAAGGTGTCCCAGCGGGTGGCGTTGCTCACCACGCGGCGGGCCCGCAGTTCCTCACCACTGGCCAGCTTCACCCCCACGGCCTGCGCGGAGGCAGCGTCGCCCTCGATCAGCACCTGGGTGACGCGGGCCCCGTAGCGGATGGCGCCGCCGTGCTGCTCCAGCCCGGCCACCAGCTTCTCGGCGATCACGCCCACACCGCCTCTGGGGTAGTTGATGCCGCCGGCATGACGGTCGGAGAACACCATGCCGGCGTTGATCATTGGCGTGAGGTCGGCCGGCATCACGCTCCAGCAGAAGCACTCCATGTCGATGAAGCGCAGCAGTTGCGCATCCTTGATGTGCTGGCGGGCCACATCGCCCACGTTGAAAGGCAGCCAGCGGGCCAGGCCCAGGCAGGCCAGCGGTGCCCGGAAAAACACCTTGGCCAGATAGGCGGGATCCTCCAGCGACAGCAGCGGCATCGCATCGAGGCAGTTGAACACCTGCCAGCAGGTGTCGTAGAAGGCGCGGATCCCCTTGGCCTCGTGGGGGAAGCGGGCGGTGAGGTCGGCCAGGAACTGCTCGTAATCCCTGGCCACGGCCACATTGAGGCCGCCGGGCAGGTGGTATTCGAGCTGGGCTGGGTCGGGTACCGTATCGCAGCGCTGGCCCACGTCGGCCAGGGCGCGGGTGAGCAGGTTGGTGTGGCCCTTCTCCCCGAAGCCGAAGATCATCGAGGCGCCCACATCAAAGGTGTAGCCCTCTCGCCGGAAGCTGCCGCCGCTGCCCCCCGGGATCAGGTAGCGCTCCAGCACCAGCACCTTGGCCCCCTTGGCGGCCAGCTGGCTGGCGGTGACCAGGCCGCCGATGCCGCTGCCGATCACGATCACGTCCCAGGCGGTGGTTGCGGGATCGGTGCTGGTGCTGGCCGTTGCGGTCAAGGCGGTGGCGGTCACAGGGGCCGGAGGTGGGTGGCGTTGCCGCGACCCTAGGAACCCGGGATCCGTCGCTTGTCCCCCGCTGGGCAGGAAGCGGCCGGTCGGGGGCTGGGGCGCTCAGGCCAGCGCCAGCGCCGGCTGGGTGAACGGTGCCAGATCTGCCAGGGCTCGGTCGCGGTAGGCGCCATAGCGCTCGCGCTTGCCCTTGATCCGCTCCGGCAGTTCCGGCAGCAGGCCGAAGTTGGGCGGCATCGGCTGGAAGCCGCCGCCCTTGCCCCCGCCCCCGCAGGGCGCCTCGGCGATGAAGTGGGTGAGGGCGCCGAGCATGGTGGTGGGCGGCAGGCTGATGGGCTCCTCTCCCCGGGCCAGGCGGGCGGCGTTGGTGCCGGCCAGCCAGCCCCCGGCCACGGCGGCTGCGTAGCCCTCGGTGCCGGTGATCTGCCCCGCGGCCAGCAGGGTGGGGCGCTGGCGGAACTGCAGGGTGGGATCGAGCAGCTGGGGCGATTCCAGAAAGGTGTTGCGGTGCATCACCCCGAAGCGCACGAATTCGGCGTTCTCCAGCCCCGGGATCAGGCGCAGCACCCGCTTCTGTTCACCCCATTTCAGATTGGTCTGGAAGCCCACCAGGTTCCAGAGGCGGCCGTCCTTGTCTTCCTGGCGCAGCTGCACCACGGCATAGGCGCGGTTGGCGCGGCGCACGTCGCGGTCGTTCACATCGCCCCAGCGGGGATCCCACAGGCCGATCGGCTTGAGCGGGCCGTAGCGCATCGTGTCTTCGCCGCGGCGGGCGAGCTCCTCGATCGGCAGGCAGCCCTCGAAGAAGGTGGCGTTCTCCTTTTCGAAGTCCTTGAGTTCGGCCTGCTCGGCCTCCAGCAGCGCCTCACGGAAGGCGAGGAACTGCTCCTTGTTCATCGGGCAGTTGATGTAGTCGGCGTCGCCCTTGTCGTAGCGCGAGGCGCGGAAGGCCACCGAGAGGTCGATGCTCTCGCCCTCCACGATCGGGCTCGCCGCATCAAAGAAGTGGCAGTCTGCGCGGCCGGTGAAGGCCCGCAGCTGATCGGCCAGGGATTCGCTGGTGAGCGGGCCCGTGGCCAGCACGGCGATCTCGCCGGCCCCAGGCAGCTCGGTGTGCTCCCGACGCTCCACCGTCACCAGGGGGTGCTGCTCCAGGGCAGCCGTGAGGGCGGCGCTGTAGCGGCCCCGGTCCACTGCCAGGGCGCCCCCCGCGGGTACGGCGTGCTGGTCGGCGGTCCGAATCACCAGGGAGCCGAGGCGGCGCAGCTCCTCCTGCAACAGACCCGCTGCCCGATCGCTGCTCAGGGCCCCGAAGCTGTTGCTGCAGACCAACTCGGCGAATTGGCCACTGTGGTGGGCCGGGGAGCGGCGCACCGGCCTCATCTCCACCAGTCGCACCGGGATGCCGGCCTGGGCGATCTGCCAGGACGCTTCGGTGCCGGCCAGACCGGCACCGATCACCAGGACGCTCAACGGTTGGGCCGGCTTCAGGCGCGGGCGCGGGCAATCATCAGCTGCAGCTGGCCGACAGCGGCACGGCCGATGTGAAACACGGCCCAGCCCGCAGCCAGAACGATCGGAGCGGCAACCAGCACGAGCCGAAGGTCCATGGGGAAAGCGGTCAAGAATGCAGGGATCTTAAGGACTGCCCGGCTGCCGCCGCTGCGGCCCGCCTGCTCTGCAGCACTTGGCAATCATTCCAGCGCCGGAGCCCCGTGCAGCGCCGGAGCCCCGAGACCGGCGTGGGCCATGGCCAGCTCCCGGTAGCGCCTGGCATGGTCGCGCTGGTGGGCGATGGCCTCCGCACTCAGCTCCCGTTTCACCACCCCGGGGGCCCCCATCACCAGGGCACCCGCCGGCACGTCCCTGGTGACGACCGACCCTGCCGCCACGAGGGCACCGCTGCCCACCGTCACCCCGTTGAGCACGATGGCGCCGATGCCGATCAGGCAGCCATCCTCCAAGGTGGCCCCATGCACCACGGCGCGGTGGCCGATGGTCACGTCCCGGCCGATCAGCACAGGCTGGCCCGGATCCCCATGGAGCACGGCGCCGTCCTGCACGTTGCTGCCCTCCCCCACCCGGATGGCGCAGACGTCGCCGCGGGCCACGGCCGTGGGCCAGAGGCTGGCGCCGGCCTCCAACTGCACGTCGCCGATCAGCACCGCCGTCGCCGCCACCCAGGCCTGGGGGTGCACCTGGGGGGCCGGCCAGGGGGGCATGGGCCAGGGTTGGTTGCTGTTCACGGTGGTTGGCAGACCGGGGCTTCCGGCAGGGAGCAGGGGCATTCTCCGGCCTGCCCGAGGGCGGTTGGAGGATGTCACCCCTGGGTGATACGTTCAATCGGTGCCCAACGGGCGCGGGTCGCTAGCTCAGCGGTAGAGCACTCGGCTTTTAACCGATTGGTCCTGAGTTCGAATCTCAGGCGACCCATGCACGCGGTGGGTTCATCGCCCACACCCTCTCGGAGATTCAGGCCCCCCTTGGCCCGAATTCCGACCGCCTGGGACATGCCACTGGCTTTTCAGGGAGTCTCAGCAGCGGCGTTCAGGTGGACTCGGGGTCAATTGCCGAGCCACGCGTAGACCCGCAGATCCAGCCGTGCACCCAGGATCGATCTCAGGTGCCGGATCCCCTGGATCTGATTTTGGTTGAGGCGGTCCTTGCCCCTGACCTTCACCTCGCAGAGTGAAACCGTCTGATCCGGCCAGTAGGCGACAACATCCGGGAAGCCTCCGCCTTGCTTCTTGCCGCTCTCTCTCCTGTAGGCCGCGATGAGCTCCCAGATCCGGTGATTCTTTCGGGTTCCGATCAGTTGGTGGTTCATCACGCCGATTCCCAGCCAGTTCTCCACCACGAAGGCTTCCGAGGCTCCGGCCTCCACCAGTTCCATCGCCGCCACCGCTTCCGGTGGAATGGGCGCGGTTGAATCCCTCCGCACGTAGAGCTGCGACTGCCTGTTGATGTCGGGTTCAGGCAGATCGAACCAGGACTGATCCGGTTCCAACCTGGCGAGATGGCGCCAGGGGCAGCTGACGCCCTTCCAATCAGGCCTGAATTCCACTCTGGCGGTCTCTTCGCCCCAGCGGATCTGGCTGTTCTCCTCGAACGCGTCGGTTGTCACTGTGCGGCTCAGAGGGTTTCAGTCGGGATCCCGGGCCAGGAGGAGATCCCGGGCGCCATTCACCCGCTGCATGGCGGCATGGTCGCCGCCCCGGTCCGGGTGGTGCTCCGCCGCGCAACGTTTCCAGGCCTGATTGACCTGCAGGGGGGTGAGCCGTCCCGCCAGTGGGAGATGCAGGCGCTGGCGGGCAACGATGGCATCCAGATCGGGATGCTTGCCGAGGGGGCCCCAGTCGTTCGCGCTCAGGGCCGGGCGGCGCCTGCCACCACTGCGGCGTCGGGCGCCGCGCTCCCCCTGGGCCCGACCGAAGCCCCTGGCCGCGCCGGCACGATCGCCTGTTGGCGCGTCCTGGCTGCGACCAGCAAGGGGTGGGGCCAGGCGACCGACAGATCGCTCCGGAGAGATGGCAGGCATGGGAGGTCGCGCGTCTCTCCAGCTTGCTGCACCGCCCGTGGGTGATGGGCCGCACGGTCTTCCACGCCAGGGCCCGGCGCACCCTGGGCCCTCAGCCGGGCGGCTGAGGCCGGGGCCCTGGCAGGGGCGGGATGCTCACCTTCACCACGTCGCCCGGTGGCACGGTCTCAATCCAGAGGTCCCCGAGGGCAAGCGCCCCTCCCTGCCCCTGGCCCTGCAGCAACGCGCCCAGCGATCCGCCGGCTCCGTCCCGGTGAAGGGGCAACGGCACCACGAAGAAGCGCTGCAGCTGGGCCAGGCTGGTGGCCGCCGGGAAGCACAGAGCGTGTCCCCTGGGCAGGGCCAGCGCTGAGGCATCGGGTGCAAACAGCCGGTCGATCAACGGTTTCAGTGAGCGGCGCAGGGCCACGAACACGTGGTCTCCGGCTTCCAGCGAGGTGGCTCCCCGGGGAATGATCACCCGTCGCCCCCGCACCACCAGGGTGACCACCATCCCATCGGGGCGGGCCAGATCGCGCAGGGCGATCCCGGCGATGGCGGCAGTGGCTGGAACGGTGTAATCGATGATTTCGCCATCGACATGGCGCAGGGCGTTGATCTCCACCGAGAGCGGCGGTGGTGGATCCGCCGGCCGGCCCAGGCGCAACCAGCGCGCCACGAGGGGCAACGACCAGCCCTGGGTGAGGGCCGAGATCAGCACCACGAAGAAGACGGCATTGAAGATCAGGTGGCCGCCAGGGATGCCCGCCATCAGCGGGAAGGTGGCCAGGGTGATCGGCACGGCCCCCTTCAGCCCCACCCACGCCAGAAAGGCCAGCTCCCGACGGCGAAAGCGGAAGGGCCAGGCCGCCACCACCACCGCGATCGGCCGAGCCAGCACGATCAGGACCAGGGCAATCCCCAGGCCCTCGCCGGCGACGGCCAGCAGGCGGCTGGGGAAGCTCAGCAACCCCAGCATCACGAACAGCACGATCTGGCCCAGCCAGGCGGTGGCGTCGTGGAAGGAGAAGATGCCGCTGCGGAAGACGATCGAACTGCTGCCAAGCACGATGCCGGCCAGGTAGACCGCCAGAAAACCGCTGCCGCCCAGTACGGCCGCCAGGCCGAAGGAGAGCAGTCCGAAGGCCAGGGCCAGCAGGGGGTACAGGCCCGGATAGTCGAGGTTGATCCGGTTCACCGCCCAGGTGGCGAGGCGGCCCACGCCGATGCCCACGAGGCCGCCGATCCCGAACTGGCTGATGAAGAGCTTCAACAGGTCGGCGGCGGATCCCGCGTCGCCCGCGATCACGCCGATCAGGCCGAGGGTGAGAAAAATCGCCATCGGATCGTTGGATCCGCTTTCCACCTCGAGGGTGGCCGTGACCCGCTCCGGCAGTTTCAGGCCACTGGTGCGCAGCACCGAAAACACGGCCGCCGCGTCGGTGGAGCCGACGATGCTGCCGAGCAGCAGACCCTGCAGCAGCGGCAGGCCGAGCACGTGTGCCGCCACCACGCCGGTCAGCAGGGAGGTGAGCAGCACCCCCACGGTGGAGAGGGCCAGCGCCGGTTGCCAGACCAGGCGCACGGCGGCCAGGGAGGTGCGCAGGCCGCCATCGAACAGGATCAGGGCCAGGGCCACGCTGCCGATGCTGTTGGCCAGGCCGTAGTTCTCAAAGGGAATGCGCCCCAGGCCCTCTGAGCCCGCCAGCATGCCCACGCTCAGGAACAGCACCAGCACTGGCACCCCCAGGCGTGCGGAGAACTTGCTGGAGGCGATGCCCAGCAGCAGCAACACCCCGGCGAGCAGAACGGCCGTGTTGATCGCCATCGAGGCCTCGTGTGCGTGCTGGCCGTGGGCGGCTCCGAGGAGCCAGCCCTGCCCTCATAGCGGAGACGCAGCCTGGCTGCTGAGCACCGCGTCACTGCTCTCGCTGATGCGGCGGAAGAGATCGAGGCTCTCCGGGTTGAGCCGCACCACATCCACCTGCGAACCCGCCTGCTGGAGCTTGCGGATCACCTGGTCGAGGGCGCGCATGCCGCTCTGGTCCCACACGTGGGCCGTGCCCATGTCAATGGTGACGCGGGCCGGATGGGCGTGGCGTTTGAAGCCGGCCAGGAAATACACCGTGCTCACGAAGAACAGCTGGCCGCGCACCGTGTAGCGGAGGTGATCGTCGCCCAGCCACTGGGGATCGACGGCGATCACCTTGGCCACCTTGCGGCTGAACAGAATCCCTGCCAAGGCCACCCCCACCAGCACCGCAATGGCCAGGTTGCGGGTGATCACCGCAAGCAGCAGGGTCACCAGCATCACGGCCGTGTCGCTCTTCGGGATCAGCCTTGCCTTGAGAAGGGAGTTCCAGTTCACGGTGCTGATCGACACCATGATCATCACGGCCACCAGGGCGGCCATCGGGATCCGCGCCAGCCAGCTGCTCAGGGAGATCACCAGGATCAGCAGACCCACCCCGGCGGTGAGGGTGGAGAGGCGATGGCGGCCACCGGATTCCAGGTTGATCACCGACTGGCCGATCATGCCGGCGCCGGCCATGCCGCCGAACAGCCCGGCGGTGATGTTGGCCAGCCCCTCGGCCCGGGCCTCGGCCTCGTAGTCGGCCTCGTCATCGAGCAGGTCTTCCACCACATTGGCCGTGAGAAACGACTGCAGCAGTCCCACCAGGGAAATGGCCAGGGCCGTGGGCAGGATGATCCCCAGGGTGTCGATGGAGGCAAAGACCTCCGGGATCCGAAACACCGGCAGGTTGCTGGGCAGCTGGCCCAGGTCCCCCACCCGGGGAATCGGCAGCTGCCACCACTCGGCCAGGCCGCTGATCACCAGGATCGCCACCAGCGTGGAGGGCACCCGCTGGGTGAGTCGGGGCAGCAGATAGATGATCCCCAGGCCGAGGGCCACCAGGCCCCAGACCCACGGCCAGCTCACCGCCACGCCGCGGGCCGCGAGGCTTGGGATGCTCTCGCCGCCATCGCGGCCGAGGCCCAGCTGGGGCAGCTGGGCCAGAAAGATCAGCACGCCGATGGCGTTCACGAAGCCCACCGTCACGGCCCGGGGCACGAAGCGCATCTGCTGGGCCAGCCGCAGGTAGCCCCAGAGAATCTGGAACACTCCCGCCAGAATCGAGGCGGCCAGCAGGTAACTGAGGCCATGGGCCTGCATCAGGTCCCCCATCAGCAGGGCGACACCAGCCGTGCAGGCCGACACCATTCCCGGCCGGCCGCCCAGCAGGGCCACCACGATCGGGATGCAGATCGAGCCGAACAGGCCCACCTGGGGGTCGACGCCGGCGACGATCGAGAAGGCGATGGCCTCGGGAATGATTCCCAGGGCAACCACCAGGCCGGCCAGCAGCTCGCTGGGGATGGCCTGGCGATTCGGGATCAGGGACCAGGATCGGGGCATCGGCTGGAGCAGGCAGTGGGCTGGGGAGGTGGATGCAGCTTGGCCGGGCCGGGCCGCCCCGGCCTGGCCCGGCAGGGCATCCGATTTCCCGTGCAGGGCATCGTCCCCCCTCCCGGGTGTCGGGGGCTCCGCTCAGCCCTCCGGTTTTTCGTCGGCGGCCAGCCTGCCGCTGCTGCGGGGGGTCCACAGGGGGCAGGTGCGCAGCGAGGCCTCGGCAACGGTCAGCCCCCGCTGCCACAGCTGGCACTGGCAGATCGGTCCTGGAAAGCCCGTGATGTGCTGGCAGTTGGAGCAGAAAGCCAAGGGCGATGCCGCCAGGATGAGCGTGGTGCTGAGGAGCCCCTGGTCCCAAGCTAGGGAGATCAACGGGGTTGTGCCCGCGGCCCGATGTCCAGCCCTCCCCTGGTTCTGGTGCATGGGCTGCTCGACAGTCCGCAGGTGTTCGCCGGTCTCAAGCGGGCACTGGGGGAAGGGCGCCAGCCCCTGCTGATTCCCGCCCTGCCCCTGCGGCTGGGGCGGACCCCGGTGGCGGACCCCGCCGAGCTGCTGGGGGGCCATATCGAGGCCGCCTTCGGCTCCCGGGAGCCGATCGACCTGCTGGGGTTCTCGATCGGTGGGGTGATCAGCCGCACCTGGATCCAGCTGCTGGGCGGTTATCGCCGCACCCGGCGCTTCATCAGCGTGGGCAGTCCTCAGCAGGGCACCCTCACCGCCCTGCCCTGGCCGGCTCGGCTGTTTGGCGCTATCGCCGACCTCAAGGCAGGCAGTGCCCTGCTGGAGCGCCTCAACGGCAATCTCGACCCCCTGCGCCGCATTGAGTGCCACAGCTTCTGTTCAGCGCTTGATCTGGCGGTCGTGCCGGGATGGCGGGCCGTGTTGCCCGTTGGTGCCCGCACGATGCTGCCGGTGCTCACCCATCCCCAGCTCCTGCGCGATCCGGCGGCGATCCGTCCCCTGGCGCGGGAGCTGCTGCGGCCATGACGGAGGCGGGTGGCCTTTTGGGGAGCGGCTGGCTGGCCCCTGTACCGGGCTGGCTGGGGTGGCTGGAGGTCTCCCTGCTGGTGCGCTGGCTGCTGGGCTGGCTCCTGGCCCTGCGTCTGCCGCTGCTGCCCATCGGCCGGCCCACGCTCCAGCGCAGGGTCGCGGTGTTGATCCCGGCCCGCAACGAGGCCGCCACCCTGCCCCACCTGCTGGCGGCGCTGGCCCGCCAGCAGCGCCAGCCCGACGAGGTGATCGTGATCGACGACCACTCCACCGACGGCACCGCCACCATCGCCCGCCAACGGGCAGCGGCGACGGCGCTGCCGCTGCGGGTGGTGCAGTCCCCCCCCTCTGCCCGAGGGCTGGTGCGGCAAGCCCTGGGCTCTGCACCACGGAGTGGCCGCCAGCACCGCCGAGCTCCTGGTCTTCCTCGATGCCGACACCGAGCCCGAGCCGGATTGCCTGGAGCGGCTGCTGGCCTGCCACGAACGCCTCGGCGGCCTCGTCTCCGTGCAGCCTTATCACCGCACCGAACAGGCCTACGAGCAGCTCTCGGTGCTGTTCAACCTGGTGGGCCTGATGGCGGTGCCGCTGGGGGCGGGCTGCGGGGTGGCCTTCGGGCCTGCCCTGGTGAGCAGCCGGGCTGACTACGAGCGGGCCGGCGGACATGAAGCGGTGGCCGGCAGGGTGGTGGAGGACTGGTTTCTGGCCCACTGCTACGAACAGGCCGGGCTGCCGGTGAGTGCCTTCGTCGGTGCGGGCGTCCTCGCCTACCGGATGTACCCCGGGGGCTTGGCCGACATGGTGGTGGGCTTCGACAAGAATTTCGCCACCGCTGCGGGAGAGGTGCGCTGGAAAGGGCGTCGATTCCGGACCCGCCGATGACCACTGGGGCGGCGATCGCGGCCAGGGGCGGCCTGGCAGCCAGTGCCTGGATGGTCTTGAGTTCGGTTCTGTTCTGGGTGCTGAGCTCCCTGCTCATCGGCCTGCTGGCCAACCGTGTGCCGGAGCGCTGGCTGCAGGCCGGGGGGGGCGCCGCGGCAGCACACCCGGAGGTGGGAGCCCCCGGGCATCCGGCTGTGGAAGCGCTGGATCCCAGACGCCGGTCCCGCCCTGCCGGGTGGCATTGCCAAGGCGAGCCTGGTGCGCCGCGATCCGGCCGCCCTGGGGCGCCTGCTGCTCGAAACCCGGCGGGCTGCCCTGGTGCATCGGGTCCTCTGGGCAGCGGGGCTGGTCACGGCCCTGTGGCTGCCGCCGGCAGGGGTGGCGGTGAATCTGCTGTTCGCCACGGCCTTCAACCTGCCGTGCCTGCTGCTGCAGGGCTACAACCGCCGCCGCCTCCGGGGCTGCCTGGCCCGCCTTCAGGCCTCCCAGTAGCGCTCCACCACCTCCTCAGGCAGGGTCAGCTCCAGGGCCAGACCGTCATCGTCGGCATGGCGGGCCACCACCAGCCGGTGAAGGCCTGGCTCCAGCACGAAGCCATCACGCCCCGCATCGAAGCAGGCCAGCCGTCGCAGCGGAATCAGGAGCGTGAGCTTTTGCTGTTCCCCGGGTGCCAGGGTCTGCCGCTGGAAGGCCACCAACGTGCGGAACGGCCGCTCCATGCGGTGCCCGGGGGGCTCCAGATACACCTGCAGGACTTCCGCCGCCGTCATCGGGCCGCTGTTGCGCAGGCCGAGGCTCAGCTCCACCCCTTCCCCCCCGGCGTTCCCTGCTCCAGAGGCTGCCATCCGCACCGCCGGGTCGCCGACCGCGAAGCGGCTGTAGGAAAGCCCGAAGCCAAAGGCATAGGCGGCTTCCTGGCCCTGGTGCTGCAGACGCCGGTAGCCATGCCAGAGGTTGTAGACCACGGAGGGCGCCCGCGGCTCGAAAGGGGGCAGCTGGTCGGCGTGGTGGGGGAGGGTGAAGGGCAGCCGGCCTGAGGGCGACACGGCCCCGAACAGCACATCGGCCAGGGCGTGGCCACCCTGCTCACCCGGATACCAGAGCAGCAGCAGACCCGGCACCAGGTGGTCCCAGTCGGCCGTGAGGATGGCGCCGCCGCCCATCAGCACCACCACGGTGCGGGGGTTGGCGGCGGCCACGGCCTCGATCAGGGCCACCTGCTCCTGGGGCAAGGTCAGGTCGGTGCGATCGCCGGCGGCGAAGTCCCCCCCTGGCGCGCGGAGCCGTACCGGGTGATCGCCGCAATCAGCTGGGTGAAGCGTCGCCAGAGCGGCTGCAGCCGCGGCCAGAGCCGCCGGGTCCGCAGCCCCTGGGGCGGAGGGATCTGCTCCAGGATCGGGGCGATGTCGCCGGGGTGAATGTGTTCACCCTCGAGGCGCCAGTCGAGCCCCAGCACCAGCACCGCCGCGTCGCAGCGGGCTGCCAGGGCCCCGGCCCCTGCCCGATCGCGGCCATCGGCATGGGGGATCGCCCAGGCCGGGTAGGGCGCAGACCCTGCAGGGGCGTGACCACGGCCCCGGGGGGCGGGCGCGTGTCGGACGATCCGCGATCCCCCAGATTCACCGCATCGGCCAAGGGGCCGATCACGGCCAGGGAGGTCAGTGCCCGCAGGGGGAGCAGGGGCTCGGCATCACCGCTGGGGCACCCGTTGCGCAGCAGCACGATCCCCTGCAGTGCCGCCTCGCGGGCCAGGGCGAGATGCTCCGGGCATCGACGCAGCCATGGTGGATACACCCCCTCGGGGATCTGCAGCTGCAGGCGCAGCTGGCGCCGTACGGCGTCATCGATGCGCTCCAGCAGCACGGGCCGCAGCCCCGGGTTCCCCTCAAGGCCCGGCTCCTGGGCGGGCTCGAGGGCCTCCGGGAGGGAGCCCTGCAGGATCATGCCGAAGGGCATTTCCAGGTCCTGCCCCGCCAGCAGACCGGCCACCCCATCCCGCAGACCGAAGATGAAGTCGGTCACCACCAGGCCGCGGAAGCCCCAGCGGCGCTTGAGGATCTCCGTGAGCAGCTGGGGATGCTGACCGCACCAGATCCCGTTCACCCGGTTGTAGGCGCTCATCACCGAGCCGGCCCCCGCCTCCACGCAGGCCCGGAAGTGGGGGATGTAGAGCTCGTGCAGCACCCGGGGGCTGGCCTGCACATCCACCAGGAAGCGGGAGCTGTCGATGGAGTTGAGTGCGAAGTGCTTGACGCAGGCAATGGCGTGGCGCTCGATGCCGCGGCTGCAGGCGGCTCCCAGGGCGCCCACGTGCACCGGATCTTCGCCGTAGGTTTCCTGGGCCCGGCCCCAGCCGGGATGCCGCAGCAGGTTGATGCACACCGCCGCCAGCCAGTTGGCGCCGAAACTGCGGGCTTCGCGGGCCATCGCCGCGCCGATGCGCTCCTCCAGCTCCGGATTCCAGCTGGCACCGCGGGCGATCGGCACGGGAAAGGTGGTGGCTCCGCCCACGAGCACCACACCCCGAGGCCCATCCACGAAGTGCGGTCCGCGCAGCCCCAGCCGCGGCAGCTGGCCCGCGGGCCACGGGTGGCGATGGGAGGCGTCGTGGAGGGCGATGGCCGCCATCCCCGACCAGAACGGGGTGTCGCCATCGAGCAACTGCAGTTTCTCGGCGAGGCTGAGCTGGTTCAGCAGCGCGTCAACCCGCTGCTCAGGGGTCACGGCTGCAGCACGAGGGCCTGGGGTTCAGGGTGGGCGCGGCGGAACTGACGATCGTCGGCGGCCCGGCGGCAGGTGAGCAGAAACAGGGGCATCTCGATGCCGAAGGTCTGCTCGAACAGGGGCACCACATCAGCGGTGCGTGCCAGCCCGCAGGCCTGGATCGCCTGGCTCAATCCCTGGCGTGGCTGGTCGGTGAGGGAGGTGAAGAGTTTGTTGAGGCGGTGTTCCTGAAGGGCCTCGGCCGGGGTCATGCCGCGGATCTGATCGAAGCTGAAGTCGAGGCAGTCGTCGCTGACGCCCAGGCTGCGGGCGGTGCTGCTCAGGGCTTCCGGTTCGCGGAAGTGTCCGGCGAAGTAGCGCAGGGCATCGGCCACGATCAGCACGGGATCGCTGCATTCACGCATGGTGCGTGGAGCCGCGAGATCATCGGGAACCAGGCGCATGTGTCTCCCTCCGGCCTCACTCCATGCTGGCCAGATTCAGGGTGAAGAACCAGGCTTTTCCGGTGAAATGGAACGCTTCTCAAGCCCCACCCCCGATCTGGGCAACGTCTCGAATCAAAACAACATGATCGAGGTAAAGCTGTGGTGATTCTGCGCTTCTCTGGCCTGGCTTCTCCCGCCCGCGCACCCTGGTGTTGGGATCGCTCTGCAGCTCCTGTCGGGCGGTCCAGGGAGAAGTGGGCGCCGCTTCGGCGGCGCTTTTTGCTGGCTCCCGGCGGGTTCGGCCTTCAGGATCGGGGGCGCAGGCGCGCCCGGGACTGCAGGGCCCGCTCGCTCGGATAACGCAGCCGCCTGGCCCAGCCCAGGGTTTCCAGCAGGCGGATGAAGCGATAGGTGGGATCGGGCAGGGTCACCAGTTCACCCCGGCGCAGGGTGTAGCCCTGGCGCACCGATGCTTCGAAGGCATGGTGCAGGTTGTGCCAGCCCTCCCCGAGGGTGAGCCAGGCCACCCAGCGGTTGTTGCGGCTGCCATCGTCGGTGGCGAAGGGTTGATCGCCGGCCAGGTGGGCCACGGAGTTCACGCTGGCCACCCCGTGGAAGAGCAGGGTGGTGCTCAGGCAGAAAGCTGCCAGCCATTCCACCCCGCCGATCTGCCACGACAGCCAGGCCAGCGCCAGGGGGGGCACGATGTGCAGCCGATCGATGAGGCGCAGCACCGGATCGGCCTCCACATCCGGCGGCAGGCTGGCGGGATGGAAGTCCGGGCTCAGCAGCCAGCCCACCTGGGCATGCCAGAAACCCCGCCAGCCGTTGTCGGTGGTGAGGGGACTGTGGGGATCGGCTGCCGTATCGACGTGGCGGTGATGACTCAGGTGGTGGGCCTTCCACCAGCTTGGTCCCATCTGCCCGGCGGAGGCCGTCACCAGGGAGCCGAGCCACCACACCAGCCGTGGCGCTGCGTAGCTGCGGTGGGTGATCAGCCGGTGATAGATGGCGGTGGTGCCGAGCATCCGCACCAGATAGAGCGCCGTGGCCCAGACCACGGCCCCCACGCCGAGCCCTGTCCAGAGCAGCAGCAGGCATCCCAGATGCACCACCAGGATGAAGACCGGTCCCAGGCCATGCAGGATCCTGCGCATCCGGAAGGCAGGCTTCCGGGAATCCGGCAGCCGATCCAGTGTCTTCGGAGACACCGCACTCCCGGAGCCAGACATCGGGGCCTCTGGGGAGGGGATGGCTCGAGGGAGTTGGAGCTGCACGAGGGCCGGAATTGTTTACCCTAGGCGCTGGAGCACCCTGCGCGACGGCACTGGACTGGTGCCCAGCAAAAAGGCGCCGCCGTGGCGACGCCTGAGCACGCGTGACTGGTGGCTCTGCCGCGCTGCCTGGCGAACAGGGGGCGGCCAGCCAGCGATCACTCGTCCTCGTCGGTGCTGCCGAGGGGGATCAGTTTGATCTGCTTGCGACCGAGTTTGATCTCGAATTCATCGCCAGGCTGGAGGCCGAGCTGGGCGGTGTAGGCCTTGCCGATCAGCAGGTTGCGGTTGCCCTGCACGGTGGCGATGTAGCTGAGCTTGCGGCCACCCTTGCCGCGGGCGCTCGCATCGGAGCCGATGCTCAGGCCCTTGGCTTCCAGCAGGGCCTCATAGAAAGCCGTGAAATTCAGGCGCTCGCCGCCATCCTTCTTGGTGCTCACATAGCCGCAGGCCCGAACCAGTTCGGATTTGGAGGCGTCGCCGAGTTCCTTGACCTTGGCGAGCAGATCAGCGCCGGTAAGCATGGTGGTCTCAAATGCTTCCCGACATTAACAATCCATCGGCAACTTGCCCATTCAGCCAGTCGAGGGATTGGTCCGGCATCGCATGGCGGTGATGCCGGACCCTGCCCCGATGGCCTTAACGCATGAACAGCATTTCCTGGTAGCTGGGCAGTGGCCAGAGCGCATCATCAATCAGTTGCTCCAGCCCATCGACGGTTCCCCGGATTGACAACATGCGCGGTAACAGTGCATCCGCGCAGTGACGCAGATGGGCGCTGGCATCGCCGCTGCTGTGCTGCATCGTCCGTTCCAGGTCGTGGCAGCCCTCCAGCAGTTGCTGGCTGAGGGTCGCAACCTGCTGGGCCAGACTGCGATCGGGATTGAGGCCGAGGGCCTCCTGATTGCGCACCGCCTGGCTCAGGCGCTCCAGATAGGCGATGGCCGCCGGATACACCTGGCTGCGGGCGATCCGCAGCACGAGCTTCGCCTCCACCTCGATAGCGAGGATGTATTGCTCGGCATACACCTCGTAGCGGCTCTCCAGCTCCACAGCGCTGAGCACGCCCTGGTGCTCGAACAGCTCCCGCACGGCCGGTCGCTGCAGCACCGGCAGGGCGTCTGCGCTTGTGCGCAGGTTCTCCAGACCCCGCTGTTCCACCGCCATCCGGTGCCACTCCTCGGAGTAGCCGTCGCCGCCGAACACCACGGCGCCATGGTCATCCATGGTGCGCTTGAGCACCGCAAAGGCAGCCTCCTCCAGCGGGGCGCCGGCATTGAGCTGTGCTTCCAGCTGGTCGACGATCCACTGGATCGAATCGGCCAGGATCGTGTTGAGCACCACCAGCGGACCGGCCACCGACTGACCTGATCCCACGGCCCGGAATTCGAAGCGGTTGCCGGTGAAGGCGAAGGGGGAGGTGCGGTTGCGATCGCCCGGATCCTTGGCCAGCTCCGGCAGGGTGTCGACCCCCAGGGACATCAGCGCGGCCTGGGCGCTGCCCTCCAGCTTGCCGCTCTGGATCTGGCTGAACACATCTTCGAGCTGACTGCCCAGGTACACCGAGATGATGGCTGGGGGTGCCTCATTGGCCCCCAGCCGATGGTCGTTGCTGGCGGTGGCGATGGCGGCACGCATCAGCGGGCCGAAGGTGTGCACGCCGCGGATCACGGCGCCGCAGAAGAGCAGGAACTGCAGGTTCTCGTGGGGCGTGTGGCCGGGATCCAGCAGGTTGCCCTGGGTGGCGTTGCCGATCGACCAGTTCACGTGCTTGCCGCTGCCGTTCACGCCGGCGAAGGGCTTTTCGTGCAGCAGACAGGTGAATCCGTGCTTCTTGGCCGTGGCCTTGAGCACGGTCATGATCAGCTGCTGGTGGTCGGTGGCCACATTGGCCGCCTCGTGGAACGGGGCGATCTCGAACTGGCCCGGGGCCACCTCGTTGTGGCGGGTCTTGGCGGGGATGCCCAGCTTGTAGAGCTGCTGCTCCACGTCCTGCATGAACACCTGCACCCGCTCGGGAATGGCGCCGAAGTAGTGGTCATCGAACTGCTGGCCCTTGGCCGGCGGGGCGCCGAACAGGGTGCGGCCGGCGAGTTGCAGATCGGGGCGCAGGGCGGTTAAGGCGGAATCCACCAGGAAGTACTCCTGCTCGGCGCCGCAGCTGGAGTTCACCGGGGCGATCTCCACCTCTCCCAGCAGCCGCAGCAGCCGCTGGGCCTGCCGGTTCATGGCCGCATTGGAGCGCAGCAGGGGCGTCTTCTTGTCGAGCGCCTCGCCGGTCCAGCTCACGAACACCGTGGGAATGCAGAGGGTGACGCCGTTGGGCGTCTCCATCAGCCAGGCTGGGCTGGTCACATCCCAGGCGGTATAGCCGCGGGCCTCGAAGGTGGAGCGGATCCCGCCATTGGGGAAGGAGGAGCCGTCCGGCTCGCCCTGCACCAGCAGCTTGCCCGTGAATTCGGTGATCGCCTTGCCGTCCCCCTGGGGCGAGATGAAGCCGTCGTGCTTCTCGGCGGTGAGGTTGGTGAGCGGATAAAAGACGTGGGCGTAGTACAGGGCCCCGCGGCTGGTGGCCCAGTCCTTCATCGCCTGGGCCACCACATCGGCCACCGATGTGTCGAGCTTGCCCCCCTCGGTGATCGTGCGCTGCAGCGATTTGAAGACGGCCTTCGGCAGGGCCGACTTCATCTTGTCGAGCGAGAACACATCACGCGCCCAGAGCTCCTGCAGTTCGGCACTCGGTTCCACCGGAACCGGCGGACGGCTGAGGATGCGTTCGATGGCCTGAAGCCTGGGCAGGGAGGGCATGGCAGGGGGCGTTCACGTCACAATCCAGCCAACGCCTCAGCCTGCCCCCCTGTTGCTGCCGATGTCACGGGATGCGTATTCGCAGGCCCGTGGAAAGTCTGAGTATCGATACCCATCGGCCGGGTTCCGTAGTCGATCAGGCAGCACCTGTCGCTTCCGGGATGCAGAACGGAGGTGATCTTTCGCCCTGCCGCTGCGCGTCCCATGGCCACCAGCGAACTGGCCCAGGCGATCCGTCGCCACCTTCACTACAGCCAGGCCAAATCGGCTTCGCTGGCCACCTGCCACGACCATTACCGGGCCCTGGCCCTGGCGGTGCGCGACCGGCTGCTGCAGACCTGGGTGGCCACGGCGGAGACCTACACCCAGGCCCAGGTGCGCACGGCCGTCTATCTGTCGGCGGAGTATCTCCTCGGCCCCCATCTCGACAACAACCTGGTGAATCTCGGCATCCGCGCGGAGGCGGAGGCCGCCTGCCGGGAGCTCGGTCTCGACCTCGAGGAACTCCTGGCCGAGGAGCCGGAACCCGGCCTCGGCAACGGCGGCCTCGGGCGTCTGGCGGCGTGTTTCCAGGAGTCGATGGCCAGCCTGGAATTGCCGGCGATCGGCTACGGCATCCGCTACGAATTCGGCATCTTCCGCCAGCAGATCACGGCCCAGGGCCAGCAGGAGAGCACCGATCCCTGGCTGGCCCGGGGGAATCCCTGGGAGGTGGTGCGCCCGGAGTGGAGCTATCCGGTGGAGATCGGCGGCCACACCGTGATTGGCGTCGCCCACGACACGCCGATCCTGGGCTATGGGGTGAACACGGCCAACACCCTGCGCCTGTGGTCGGCGGCGGCGCCGGATGCCTTCGATTTCGCCTCGTTCAATGCGGGCGACTACACCCGCGCCGTGTTGCGCAAGGTGCACTCGGAGACGCTCTCCAAGGTGCTCTACCCCAACGATGAATTCGACCAGGGCAAGCGACTCCGCCTCAGCCAGCAGATCTTCTTCGTGAGCTGCTCGCTCCAGGACATGTTCCGCATCCTGCGCGGGCAGGGGTTGCCGGTGGAGCAGTTCCACCGCAAGTTCGCCGTGCAACTCAACGATACCCACCCGGCCATCGCCGTGGCCGAGTTGATGCGCCTGCTGGTGGATGTGCATCACCTCGACTGGGACACGGCCTGGGGCATCACCACCGCCAGCCTGAGTTACACCAACCACACCCTGCTGCCGGAGGCTCTGGAGACCTGGAGTGTGGAGCTGTTCGAGCAGCTGCTGCCCCGCCACCTGGAGCTCATCTATGAGATCAATGCCCGCTTCCTGCGCATGGCCCGGATCCGCTTTCCGGGCCAGCCCGAGAAACTGGGCCGGCTCTCGCTGATCGAAGAGGGCCCCCAGCGCCGGGTGCGCATGGCCCATCTCGCCGTGGTGGGCAGCCATCGCACCAACGGCGTGGCCGAGCTGCACAGCCGCCTGCTGCGGGAGCAGCTGCTCGCCGATTTCGCGGAGCTCTGGCCGGAGCGCTTCACCAACGTCACCAATGGCGTCACCCCCCGGCGCTGGATGGCCGTGGCCCATCCGGCCCTGGCCGAGCTGCTCGACCAGGTGCTCGGGCCCGACTGGTGCCGGGATCTGGACCGGCTGGAGGGGTTGGCCGCCTTCGCCTCAGACCCGGCGTTCCTGGAGCGCTGGCAGCAGGTGAAGGACCGGGGCAAGCGCCGCCTGATCGATCACGTGCAGCAGCAGCTGGGGGTGCTGCTGGACCACACCTCCCTCTTCGACGTGCAGGTGAAGCGCATCCATGAGTACAAACGCCAGCATCTGGCGGCCCTGCTGATCGTGGAGCGCTACCTGCGGCTGCGCCATGGAGAGGATCTGCCGCCGCGCACGTTCCTGTTCGGCGGCAAGGCGGCCCCGGGGTACGCCATGGCCAAGCTGATCATCCGCCTGATCGTGGGGATCGCCGAGATCGTGAACATGGACCCGGCGATGCAGGGCCGGCTGAAGGTGGTGTTTCTGCCCAACTTCAGCGTCAGCCTGGGCCAGTTGGTGTACCCGGCGGTGGATCTCTCCGAGCAGATCTCCACCGCCGGCAAGGAGGCCTCGGGCACCGGCAACATGAAGATGGCGCTCAACGGCGCGGTCACGATCGGCACCCTCGATGGCGCCAATGTGGAGATCCGCGAGCGGGTGGGCCCCGACAATTTCTTTCTCTTCGGCCACACCACGGAGCAGGTGGGGGAGCTCGATCGGATGGGTTACCACCCGATGGCCTGGATCGACCGTGATCCGATGGTGCGGGAGGTGCTGGCCCTGATCGGATCCGGCCACTTCAGCGACGGCGACCGCGATCTCTTCCACCCACTGCTGGCGAGTCTCACCAGCCACGATCCGTTCAAGGTGATGGCCGATCTGGCCGATTACCGCCGGGCCCAGGAGGAGGTCGATCAGGCCTGGCTCGATCGCCCCGGTTGGGCGGCCAGGTCCCTGGCCAACACCCGGGCCTGCGGCTTCTTCTCCAGTGATCGCTCGATCCGGGAGTATGCCGAGCGCATCTGGAAGGTGCCAGCGGTGCCCGTGCCCCGCAGCAGCGAAGTGCCCCTGGCCTGACGGTCTGGCCCCGATCCGCTACAATTGGGCCCAGCCGTCTCCGGCGCCCATGGACCGTTTCCCGGCTGTGTGGGGTCTGGCGCTGCGGGATCGGCTGAGCCGGGGGGCTAGATGGCTCGTGGCCCTCGGCCTGCTGCCGCTGGCCGCGCTGCCGCTGCCGGCCACCCCCTTGCCCGAGGAGTGGCCTGCACCTGCTGCGCCCCCTGCCGCGGAGCACGCCGCCCCGCGCACCGCTCTCCCCCATCCCGCGGATCCCCTGCCCGAGCGGCCAGGCCCGGTGCCGAAGCAGGTGGCGGTGGGGGACCTCACCCCGGCCACGGCCGTGGCCGCTCGGGGGATCGGTGACGGTGCGGCGACGGGCTGGCAGCATCCCCTGGCCGACGAGGTGATCGAGCAGGCGCCCTGGGGGTGGCGCTGGTCGGCCGAGCGGGGCAGCTGGCGCATGCACACCGGCGTGGATCTGATCGTGGCAGAGGGCACCCCCGTGCATGCCGCCGCTGGCGCTGTGGTGCTGCTGGCTGAGCCCGTTGCCGGCTATGGCCTCACCGTGCTGCTCGACCACGGCGACGGGTGGCAGACCCTCTATGCCCACCTCCGGGACCTGGCGGTGCAACCTGGCCAGCGGCTGCACCGGGGGGAGGTGCTCGGTTGGGTGGGGCAAACGGGGCGGGCCACCACCCCGCATCTGCATCTGGAGCTGCGGCGCCGGGGGCAGGGGGGGATGGAGGCCCTCGATCCGCAACCGCTGCTGCAGGCACCTCGGCCGGTGCTCCCGGCCCTGGCTGCTGAAGCGCGGAGCGGCGCCTCAGAGCTCCTCTTCCACCTCTGGCTGGATGCGGCAGTCGGCGGTGGGATAACTGACGCACAGCAGCGCGAATCCCGCTGCGATCTGGTCGTCGTCCAGGAAGCTCTGGTCGGATTGATCAACGCTGCCCGAGACGACGCGGCCGGCGCAGGTGCTGCAAGCTCCGGCGCGGCAGGAGAAGGGCAGGTCGATGCCGTTCTCTTCGGCCGCATCGAGAATGTAGGTGTCGTCGGCGCAGCTGAAGCTGCGGCCGTCTTCCAGGGTGATCGTGAAGGTGGCCATGGTGAGACGTCGGAGACGTTGCGCTGTGGATCCATTCGATCCCGTTCCGCCGCTGACTCCTGTGACCCACGACACCCCGGTGAGCGAATCCCCATGGCCGCGGCCGCCCCTCTGGCATGACCGGCGGGAGGCCGGACTCGCCCTGGCGGCAGTTCGGGCTGATCTGGGGCCGCCGGCTCTGCTGCTGGCCCTGCCGCGCGGCGGCGTGCCGGTGGAGGCGGCCATGGCCGAGCAGCTCCGGCTGCCCCTGGCCACCTGGTCGGTGCGCAAGGTGAGCGATCCCCGGGCCCCGGAGGTGGCCATCGGTGCTGTGGCGCCCGGAGGGCTCTGCGTGTGGCGCAATGGCGGTGCGGCCCTGGAGCGCGAGGCGCGGGCCCGTCAGCAGGGTTGGCTGGCACGCGAGGTGGAGGAGCTGGAGCGCCGCCGCCAGCTGTTCGCCGATCCTTCCCCTGATCAGCTGCAGGGCCGATCCCTGGTGCTGGTGGATGACGGCATTGCCACCGGCATGACGGTGGAGGCGGCCCTGCGGTCGTTGCGGCTCCTGGCACCGGCCACCCTCGAGCTGGCGGTGCCGGTGGCCGATCGGGAGGTGCTGGCATCCCTGGCTCCTCTGGCCGACCGGATCACCGTGCTGGCGGCCGTGCCCTGGCTGGAGGCCGTGGGGCTCTGGTATCGGCATTTCGATCAGCTGAGTGACCGGGCCGTCCAGGCCCTGCTGGCGCAGCAGGGCTGATCACCCGCGCGGCGGGCGGGCCTCCCGGGATGGCGGGTCGCCCGGTGGCTGCAGACCCTGCCAGCTGTTGAGTGCTTCACCGGCGCAATCGGGCAGGAGCAGGGCAGTGGAGAGGGCGTAGAGACCTTCCTGCAGCTGCAGCAGGGCCTGGCTGTCATTGCCTGGGCAGTTGTCCCCCAGCTGGGAGCCGAGGCTGTCGATCGTGCGCACCAGCACCTTCAACCCGTAGAGCACCGGCTGGAGCTGGGGGAGGGTGAGATCGATGGCGTGGGGCTGCTGCAGGTGCAGCAGGGCCTGGTCAAGATCGAGGCGCCCCCGGCTGGCGTCGCACAGATACCGGGCCAGGAGCTGGTGGGAGAGGTTGTAAACGAGGCCACTTGGCCAGCTCCGATTCCATCACGTAGTGCATGCCCGGCAGGAACATGGCCGTGTTGCCGGCCTGGGCCAGGTAGCGGCGGGTGTCGAGCTGGTAGGTGGCGGAACCCTGCGTGACCAGCACGATCGAGCATTCCTTGCTCTCCTCCACCTCCATGCGGGTGGGGGTGATCGTGGCGGCCATCAGGCTCGTGTCGCCGGCGATCCGGTAGCTGGAGCGCTGGCGGAAGTGGCGGGACGGACCGATGGCCATGATGTCCCGCAGGGGCACGGCGAGGGAGATGTGCTCCGCCAGCAGGTCGATGTCGTCGTTGACCCGCGCTTCGTGGTTGCCCAGCACCAGGGGGTGACGCAGAGCCTGCTCGCGCTGCTCGCTGGAACCAGGCATCCCTGTGCCTACGCTCAAATCACACTAGCGTTGGGGAGGCGCTGATGCTCATCCCTGCAACAGAGCTGAGCAGGCTTCGTCCCCTCAGCTCTGCAGGGAGGGCAGGTGCGTGCGCAGCCAGGCCCCCAGGGTGTCGGCGGCGCGCTGGCGGAAGGCCTCCACGCTGCCGGCTTCGAGGATCGGGTAGCTGGTGTCGCTGCTGGCCTCCCCGCGCAGGGGTTTCCAGCTGGTGCGCTCCTGCTGGCGCCGCTCTTCGAGTGGGGTGAGGAAGTCGAAGCTGCCGCTGCGGGCGCCCCGGGCGGCTTCGGCGATCAGGTCCTCGCGCACCGCCACCAATTCGCGCGCCTTGAGGGTGTCGGGCAATCCCAGCACCGGCTGCAGCTCATCCAGCAGGCGCAGCTCCTCCTCCAGCAGCACCGGCCAGGCGCCCTGCTCGCCCTCCGCCAGCCCCTGGCCGGCTTCGGCCGCCAGCATGGCGTCGCGGTAGAAGGCAAGCCAGCAGTAGTGCGACTTCTCCTGCAGGCTCTTCTTGGCAGCCCCCTTCGAACCGCTCACCCGCTTGGGCAGGGCCGCCTCCGCCTTGCGCAGGAAGGCCCGGTCCTCCGGCTCCAGGTTGATCGCGCCCCAGCGGTGGCGGTATTCCCAGAGCTCCTCGTAGCGCCGCACGTCCTCGGCTAGCCAGCCCAGGGCCTGCAGTTCGTCGGCTCTGCTGATTTCGTCCTTGGCCAACGCCAGCTCCTCGCGCAGTCGGAGGCAGCGTAAGGGTCGGCTCCCAACCTTCAGCGCACCACCAGCACCGGGCAGGGGCTGTGGGTGAGCACCCGCTGGGTCTCGCTGCCGATCAACAGACCCTCGAGGCCCTGGCGGCCATGGGAGGCCATCACGATCAGGTCGCAGCCGTGCCCGCGGGCTTCCTCGACAATCGCCCGGTGGGGCATCGGGTTGCTCTGGAGTGCGGCTTCCGCCTGGACCCCTGCCTCCGCTGCCTGAGCCAGGGCTCCCTGGAGAATCCGGTCACCCTGCTGCCGGGCCGCGGCCACCAGGGCATCGATCGTGCTGGGTTCCACCAGCTCCCCCACACCCACCAGGCTGATCGGGAAGCTGATCTGCACGTGCAGGAAGCGCACCTCGGCCCCCAGGGCGGCGGCCAGGTCGAGGGCCTGCTGCACGGCCCGATCGGAGAGCTCGGAGCCGTCGGTCGGCACCAGCAGGCGGCGATAGGTCATCGCGTGTTGGAGGGATCATCCCGGTTTAATCCGCCCGTGCCCATGGCGCTAGTGCAGGGGATCGCTGATCACCAGGACGGGCCTGTCCAGCTGGTGCAGCAGGCGACTGGTGCGGTCGCTGGCGGGAATCGGCAGGCCCGCCACCAGACGCCGCTGGGAGCGCAGGATCACCAGATCGTGCCGGCCGGCGGCCTCGGTGATGGCCGCCTCCACCCCCGGCCTGGGCCGCAGGTCGAGCTCCAGGGGCACCGTCGCTCCGCTGCCAACGCCCGTCGGGCCGCTGCCGGGCCGCCAGCCCTCTAGGTCCCTCCGCAGCTGCTCCCGCTCCTGGCTGTCCAGGCGCGGATCGTGCAGGTGCAGCAGCGTGATCGAGCCCCCCAGGGCCCGGGCCAGGCGTTCCGCCAGCTGCACCTGCTCCAGGGCGCCAGCGGTGAGGTCCTTGATCGGCACCAGGATCCGCCGCAGGCTTCCGGGAGTCTCAGGGAGGCGGGCCACCACCACCGGGCACGGTGCCTGCCGGCAGGTGGCATCCACCAGGTCGCCGAACAGCCAGCGGTCCAGCCGCCCCCGCGGCGCCAGGCCCATCACCACCAGATCGCTGCCCTGTTCCAGGGCGGTGCGGGCAATGCCCCCCGCCACATCGCTGTCGACCCGCAGGAGGGTCTGGCACGGCACATCCCGCGCCAGGCAGAGCTGGCGGGCCCGCTCCAGCAGCTGGCGACCCTGCCCCAGGGCGGCGGCCAGCGCCGCGGGGGCATGGCCGCCGGCCTCGGCCTGGCGGGGCGAGACCACCGCCAGGGGGAGCAACCGGCCTGGATGATCCGCATCGCCGCCGATCAGCAGCTGCCCAAGTTCCAGCAGGGGGGCTTCGGTCTGCGGATTGGAGACCGGCACCAGCACGCTCAGGGAGCGCCGGGCCAACGCCAGCACGCCACCCTGGCCGGGGCTGAGGCGCGCGGCCGCCTCCCGCCCGAGCCGCGGCATGGCCACGGCGGTGAGGTAAGGGCCGAGGGTGGCGGTGACCACCATCAGGGCCAGCACGCTGTTGAGCACCTGGTCGTCGAGCAGGCCGGCGCGGAAGCCCACGAAGGTGGCGGCTAGGGTGGCGGCCACCTGGGGCAGGGACAGCGACCAGATGGTGAGCATCTGGGCGCCGTTGTAGCCGTACAGCCGTCCTGCCCACCAGGCGGCCAGCCCCTTGGTGCCGATCAGCGCCCCGATCAGGGCGACGGCGAACAGGGAGCTGCTGAGGGTGCGCAGAAACGCCGGCAGGTTGAGCAGCAGGCCCAGGTCGATGAAGAAGATCGGGATGAACAGGGCCGCACCCACGAAGATCACCTGTTCCTTCACCCGCCCTTCTGGCAGCACGCCATTCACCGCCAGGCCTGCCAGAAAGGCCCCCACGATCTTCTCCACCCCCGCCAGCTCCGCCCCCAGAGAAGCGAGGAACAGGGCCAGCAGCACGGCCACGAACAGCTGGCTGTCGTTGTTCACGCTGCGCTGCACCAGCGGCCGCCCCAGCTGGTGGATCAGCACCACCACCAGGGCGCCGAAGATGGCCACCTTGAGCAGCAGGAACGCTGTGCCGGCGGCGCTCAGTTCTCCCCGCTGCAGACCCATGCACAGGGCCAGCACCAGCAGGGCGGCCAGGTCGGTGAGGATCGTGCCGCCGATGGCGACCACCACCGATTCCTCCCGCGCCTCCCCGTAGCTGCGCACGATCGGGTAGCCCAGGGGCGTGTGGGAGGCCAGGATCGAGCCGAGGAGCACGGAGCTCACCAGGGCGTAGCCGAAGCTCAGGCCCAGCAAAAGCCCGGCGACCATCGGCAAGGTGAAGGTGAGCAGGCCGAAGCGCAAGGAGCGCTGGCGGATCCGGGCGAACTCAGCCAGATCGATCTCCAGCCCGGCAATGAACAGCAGGTAGACCACCCCCACATCGGAGAGCAGGCCCACCGTCTCGCTCCCCTCCTGCAGCCAGCCGAGGGCGTGGGGGCCGAGGAGCACACCGGCGGCCAGGAGGCCCACCAGATCCGGCAGCCCCAGGCGCCGCGCCACGGGTGGCACCAGCGCACTGAGCCCGAGCAGCAGGGCAAAGACCGCCAGGGGATTTTCGGCGAGAAAGGGGGGCACGCAGGGCCGACGGATGCCGACAGCTTGGCGGCGGGGGCTGCGCTTGGCTGCCTTCAGTCCAGGCCGTTCCAGCCGGCCAGGTGGGCGGCGGCGCTGGAGCGGGCGAGGGCCCGGGCCATGGGCAGCGCCGGCTCAAGCCGCTCCGAGCTGAAGGGGGGCAGGGGGCGGCTGCGCAGCCAGGCCCCCCAGCGGAATTCATGGAATGGAATCAGCGGAGCGGCCTGCACCACCCCCTCGCGCTTCAGCTTCCACACCAGGCTGCGGTAGGGGTCGTCCTGCAGGCCCAGCAGGGTGGCGGGCAGGGCGTGGGGGGAGAGGGGGCCAAGGCCGCGACCGTCATAGAGGTAAAGCCAGCCCCGCCGGTGCAGTTCGGCGAGCACGGCCTCCGGCTCGGCCTCCGGCAGATCCAGGGCCACATAGCCGAAGGCGGTGGCCTCCGGCAGCAGCTCCAGCAGGGCCCGCAACCGGTGGTGCCGGTCGACCATCCAGAGGGAGCCGTCGCCGCCGCGCACGAGGGGCACGGGCTTGGATCCGAGGTATTGGCGGCGTTCCCGGTTGCTCTCGGCCTGGAAGTCGGCCTGGCGGCTGCGCACCTCGGCCAGGCCGATGCACAGCTGGGTGGGACGCAGCCTGGCGACCGGCACCTCGAGCAGGGGCTGTTCCGGCGGGGGCGGCGGCAGGGGTTGGAAGGGGGGAAGGCGTAGGGCCATCCCCCCATCCTCGCCTGTTCCCCGGGCCCGGCGCCGGACTGGCGGAATAGGGTCGGGGCCGGTGCTTACGGTCATGAGTTCGCCTGCCACTTCCGTGCCCCTGGAGGGGGCCCATGGACCCATCGGGGTTCTGGTCTGCGGTCACGGCAGCCGCAACCGCCTGGCGGTGGAGGAATTTGCCCGGCTGGCCCAGTCCCTGCGCGAGCGGCTGGCGCCCCTGCCGGTGGAGCAGGGCTACCTGGAATTCGCCCGGCCGATCCTGCGCGATGGCCTCGAGGCCCTGCGCCAGCGCGGGGTGCGCCACATCCTGGCGGTGCCGGCGATGTTGTTCGCCGCCGGCCACGCCAAGAACGACATCCCCTCGGTGCTCAACACCTATGCGGCCGAGACCGGGCTGCGGGTCGACTACGGACGTGAGCTGGGCGTGGATCTCAAGATGATCCAGGCGGCGGGGGCCCGCATCCGCGACACCCTCGACCAGGCCGATCGCCGCGATGCCGCCGCCGGGCGCCCGCCGCTCTCCCGGCACGACACCCTGCTGGTGGTGGTGGGCCGCGGTTCCTCCGACCCGGACGCCAACTCCAACGTGGCCAAGGTGACCCGGATGCTGGTGGAGGGCATGGGATTCGGCTGGGGTGAAACGGTGTATTCCGGCGTCACCTTTCCCCTGGTGGAGCCGGGTCTGCGCCATGTGGTGCGGCTGGGATACCGGCGGATCCTGGTCTTTCCCTACTTCCTGTTCTCCGGGGTGCTGGTGAGCCGCATCCGGCAGCACACCGAGCGGGTGGCGGCCGACCATCCCGATGTGGAGCTTCTGCCGGTCGACTATCTCGGCGACCATCCCCAGGTGCTCGACACCTTCGCGGAACGGGTGGCGGAGGTGGTGCGTGGCGACACCCAGATGAACTGCTCCCTGTGCAAGTACCGGGCCCAGGTGCTGGGCTTCGAGACGGAGGTGGGGGCCCCCCAGCACAGCCACCACCACCACGTGGAGGGCCTCACCGAGAGCTGCACTCTGTGTGAGCGGGAGTGCACCGGGGCCTGCCAGCCCGACGGCGTGCCGATCCCCCTCGGCCAGGGCCACCACCACGACCACCACCACCACGATCACGCCCACGGGGAGCACCACCATCCGCCCTATCCCCAGGCCGACCACCCCCTGGGCCCGATCAGCCTGCGGGGGGGCTCCTAGGGCCAGCCCTGCCGCGGTTCGCTGCACCTGTTCAGGCGTCTCGTGAGCTCCGCGTCTCTCGAGACTGGCCACTGATCAGCAGAAGTGATCGCTGCTGGCTTTCCCCGGCTCCGGTGCGTTTTCCCCGGGAGCGGCGGGTGTTTTCCCCAGGGCGGAGCGGCGCGGGCCCCTGGGGACCGTGGGGCTGGGGAAAGTCCGGATTCGTTCATCCCTGCCTTGACAGGGGCCTGCCCCGCCGGCCCTGGCCAGGGGGCATCGCGGTGGCGGCGGCGCAGGCCAGCTGGGAGCGGCTGTCTCAGCCTGTCGTGGGTTGATTTCGCCTTCCGCGGTCTGCTTTGACGCCGGCCCATCACCTGTGGCGTACTGGGCCCCACCCCGCTCTCTGCTCCCTCCCATGCCCGCCGATCCCGTCGACCGCCCCGCCCCGGCCTTCACGGCCCTGCCGGCCTCAGGCGTTGCCGACCAGTCCGACGCCATCAGCCTGGAGGCGGAGGTGCCGGAGGTGCTCTTCGACGGCATGCGCCAGTTCATTGCGGAGCATCCCCAGTGGGACCAGTACCGCCTGATCACCTCGGCCCTGGCCAGCTTTCTCTTCCAGCACGGCTGCAAGGACGCCTGCGTGAATCAGCACTACCTGAACGGCCTGTTCCTGCGCTGAGGGGCGGGGCACGGGCAAAAAAAAAGCGGGGGAGCCATCCCCCGCCTGTGTTCTCCCTTGCCCGACCCGTTTAGAGGTCGCCCGCTGATTGTGCGGAGCCCTCGCCCAGGCGGTTGTGGCAACCGACACCAGCAGCGGCCAGGGGTCAGGGATGGCTGACAGGACCCGGCTCCAGCCGGTCCCCCTCCCCCCGCCGCAGCCGCTCAGCAGCTGCCTCGCAGGCCCGCCAGGTGATGGCCATCTGGGTGAGGGTGGGGCTTTGCCAGCCGGCACTGGGCCAGCAGGCACCATCCACCACCAGCAGGTTCGGGGCGCGCCAGCACTGGTTCCAGGCGTTCACCACCCCTCCGCTCTCGTTGGCGGCCATCGCCGCACCGCCCAGTTCGTGGATGTAGTAGCCAGGCGGCGGGGGGGAGGGGCGAGCGGCCCAGCTCTGGCGCACCCAGGGCTCCAGCAGCGGCAGCACGAACAGGTCCTCGAGGGGGCGGATGGTGCCACCGGCGGCCGCCACCACCGCCTGCATGCGGGCCTGCATGTGGGCCACCATCGCCGCCTCGTTCTCCCCCCAGGCCATGGCGATGTGGGGGGTGGGCAGGCCCCAGGCATCCCGCTGCCCGTGGTTGAGGGTCACCCGATTCTCCGGCCGGGGCAGCACCTCCCCATGACCGATCAGGAAGCCGCTGGCTTCCCCGGGATGGCGCTGCAGCAGCCCTGGGGGATCAAAACGCTGCAGGGCCGCCCACAGGCCGTAGCCCCGGCAGAAGCCCTCGCCATTCCCCTCCGCCAGGTTCACCGTGTTGGGGATGAAGCAACTGCCGGCACCGGAGAGCTCCTGGGACCCACTGACCGGCGGGCTGGCCGGCAGGGAGAAGAACCGGCTGCAGGAGATGTGATCCATCAGCCCTTTGCCCAGGCTGGCGGAGGGATCGATCAGCCCCCCGGGCTGCTCCCCTTCGCTGGAGTGCAGCAGCAGGCGCAGGCTCTCGATCGTGGAAGCGCAGAGCACCACCAGCGAGGCCTCCAGGCACCGGCGCTCTCCGCTGCGGCCATCGATCACCACCACGCCTGAGGCGCGGCTCTGGTCGGCCGTGAACAGCACGTGGCTCACCACGGCATGGCTGCGCAGCTCGGTGCGGCCGGTGGCCAGGGCCCGGGCCAGGCTGCTGCCCGGGCTGGCGCTGGCGGGCCAGCCCGGCCCGCGGCGCAGGGCGAAGCCGCGTGAATGGATGAACGGCAGGCCAAGCTCGCGGCGCACCACCGATCCCAGCTGGGCTTCCGCCGGGGTGAAGGGCAAGGGGGGGGCGTAGTCGCCATCGGGCAGCTGGGGAAGCCCATCGGCCTGGCCATGCACCCCCAGCCAGCGCTCCAGGCGGCTGTAGTAAGGGGCGAGATCGGCACTAGCGATCGGCCAGCAGGCACTGCGGCCCTCGCGCGCGCCGGCCTTGAATTCGTAGTCGCTCAGCCGCAGGGTGATGCCGCCCCAGGTGAGGCTCTTGCCCCCCACCTGCCGCCCCCGGCTCCAGAGAAAGGGCTGATCCACCGGCGTGGAGTAGGGGTTCCGGCGCTCGTCGGTGAACAGATCGGGGTTCTGCTTCCAGAAGCCGGGATGGTGACGCTGCAGGCGCTGTTTGCCGCTGCTCAGGTTCACCAGGCGGCGCAGGCTGTTGGCTGGCTCGCTGCCATAGGCCCGCTCCGGCGTCAGCTGGGGGCCGGCCTCCAGCACCAGCACCCGCAACCCTGCCTCCGCCAGCACCATGGCTGCGATGCCGCCAGTGGCGCCCGACCCCACCACGATGGCGTCGACGGCGCTGCCGTTGGTGTTGCTCACATCAGCCCCTCAATGTGCTGCCGCGTTGTTATCGGACACCCGTTTGTGATGGGACAACCGCACAAACAAAAACCCCGGCAGGTGATGCCGGGGTTTGAGAATTTGGTGGCGGGGGCGAGATTTGAACTCGCGACCTTCGGGTTATGAGCCCGACGAGCTACCAGGCTGCTCTACCCCGCGGCGTCTCCAGAATCATACCAGCCGGGTGTCGACCGCTACCTCTCGGCCGGCACCCCTGCCTTGCTTGCGTCCCTCAGTCGAAGCGCAGCTCACCGCGCACCTGCAGCTGCAGGTGGGGGGCCGGTTGCAGGAAACGCTGGCGCAGTTCTTCCAGGGTCATCGGCGTGAGCCAGTCGAGCTGCTCCAGCAGGTGCAGGGCCACGGCGTGCTTGGCGCGGGAGGCGCCGTCCTCCACTTTGATGGCCACCCCCAGGCCCTCGCCCACCCGGCTGAGGCACTGGATGCCCTCAGCCCCCCCCTTGCTGAGCACCTGGCCATGGCCCAGGCGCATCAGTTCCGTGTCGAAGCGGCCCTCGCCGGCCACCAGGTCCGGATGGCTCAGCATCGCCCGGCTGAGGCGTTCCAGGTCGGGCTGCTCCCCGGCCCCCAGATGGGCGTAGAGGAGGGCCATCTGGGCCAGCTGCAGCTGCACCGTGGGGGCGCCGCAGTCGTCGCGGGCGGTGACCAGTTCGGCGGCGGGCAGCCCCAGCAGCTCGCCGGTGCGCTTCATCACCTCCCGCTGCAGGGGGTGGTCGATCTGCAGGTAGCTCTCGCTGCTCCAGCCCAGGCGGCGGCAGGTGGCGAGAAAGGCGGCGTGCTTGCCCGAGCAGTTGTGCTCCAGCGGGCTGGTGCGCCCCTCGGGCACCGGGCACTGCAGCTGCTCGGCTTCCAGTTCCGCCGCCCAGAGCAGGCGGAAGGCCTCGCGAGCATGCATGGCCGTGCCGGCGTGGGAGGCGCAGGCGATGGCCAGGCCGCGGTCGCCGCTCTGGCCCTGGTCGGCACTGCCACTGGCCACGAACACCGTGGCCTGGAAGGGTTTCTGGGCCGAGCGGATGAAACTCAGCTGCTGGGGATCACCGGCGCGCATCAGCACCCGCCCGCGGGCATCGCACACCACGGCATGCACCCGATGCACCGATTCGCTGATGCCGTTGCGCAGCAGGCGCACCTCCAGCGGCGGAATGCCGGAGCGGCTCGGGGCACCGAAGCTGGAGGGGAGGCTCATGAACGCAGGCCGGGCGAAGGCACCCAGGGACCGGCCCCGGGCGGACTCAGAGAGCCTGGCAGAGCCCGGTGCCCAGCAGCATCAGGCCCGCGGCCATCACCAGGGCCCGCTGCAGGCGCTGGAGCACGGGGCGCACCTGGTGCTGGGCGATCAACAGGTCCTGCTGGCGCCAGCTGAGGGGTTTCTCCCACACCTGGCCGTCATACCAACCGGACTCCTCATATTCCACCGTTTCACTCATCAGCCGCTGGTGAACCGTGCGCCAGCCCAGCCACTGGCGCACCAGCAGCAGGGCGGGCAGGGCCAGGGCGGCGACGGCGCCGGCCAGGGTGAGTTCCAGGGGGTGGTGGCGGAGCACCCAGCTGCCGCTGGCCACCAGCAGGGTGAGGGGGAAGGCCAGCAGCCAGCAGGCGAGCAGGGCCCTGGCCAGACCCCCGTCGCCACGGCTCGGCCAGGCGAAGAACCAGGAGTCGCGCAGCTCCTCGTATTGCTGCAAAGGCCTCTGGGCGGGGGGCACCGGACAGGGGCCACTGCTGGCGCCGGCGACATCCCCCATGGCTCAGGCGTTGGTGGCTGGGCTGGAGCCTAGGTAGCGCACCTGCTCACCGTGGCCCCAGAACGACTCGAGGTCGTAGTACTCCCGCTCACTGGGGGTGAGCACATGCACGATCACCTCGCCGTAGTCGAGCAGCACCCAGCGTCCTTCGCTCTGCCCCTCGCGCCGCAGGGGCAGGCGATCCAGCTCGATTTCCAGCTTGTCTTCCACCGAGCGGGCGATGGCGCGCACCTGCACGTCGGAGAGGCCACTGCAGATCACGAACCAGTCGGCCAGAGAACTCACCTCATCGACCCGGATCAGGCGGATGTCGACGGCCTTGCGGTCATCACAGGCCTCGGCCGCCAGCCGGGCCATCGCCTCGGTGCGGGGATCGGGGTGGGTGCCCACCGGGGCATCAGCCATAGACGTTCTCGCTGGTGACGGATTGACGGGAGCCCTGTTGCTGGGCCATTTCGGCCCGGGCCTTGCCTGCACTCTTGCGCAGGGCCTCCAGGCGGTCGTCGTAGAAGGAGCGTTTCTTCTTCTTGCGGGTCTGCTCCGCCAGCTCCTTGAGGGCTCCCCCCAGGCTCTTATAGGCATTGGGGAGGGTGTAGCCGAACCGGCAGGCCAGGTCGATCGCCCGCTCATCGGCGGCGACGGCATCGGCCAGGCGCTTCTCGGAGTTGTTCTTGAGGAAGAGGCGGTAGCCGGCGAAACCCGAGAGCCCCAGGGCCATCACCAACAGCAGGCCGTCCTGCACCCAGAGCTCACCGATGGCACCGCCGAGGCCGATGGCCAGGGCCGCCATCTCCCAGCCATCCCTGGGAACCGCATCGTTCTGAATCCGGCCCACTTCGTGCCAGAAGAGCAGATTGCGGTGGTCGATCGCCAGGGCATCCCACTTCTCCAGGTCGACCTGGATCTCGATCTCATCGCGGCCGATCTCTTCGATCGTGATCAGCGGCGGATCGACGGAGGCCGCCGCTTCCACGAACACCCAGCTCTGCATTTCCGGAGGCAGCAACCCCTTCAGGCGCTGGAGTTCACTCATGGAAAGCGCGATCACGTCAAAGTCCACGTTAGCCATCCCCCACCGTCTGACCGGTGGTTGTGGCACAGCGACGCGACAGGGCCCGTGAGAGGCTAGGCGGGTTTGGCCTGCCGCCCTCGCCCATGCCCCGTCGCACGGATCTGCGTCGCATCCTGCTGCTGGGTTCGGGACCGATCGTGATCGGCCAGGCCTGCGAATTCGACTACTCCGGCACCCAGGCCTGCAAGGCCCTGCGGGCCGAGGGTTTCGAGGTGGTGCTGGTGAACAGCAACCCGGCCTCGATCATGACCGATCCGGACATGGCGGATCGCACCTACATCGAGCCCCTCACCCCCGAGGTGGTGGCGCGGGTGATCGAGATCGAGAAGCCCGACGCCCTGCTGCCCACCATGGGCGGCCAGACCGCTCTGAACCTGGCGGTGGCCCTGGCCGAGAACGGCACCCTGGAAAGGCACGGGGTGGAGCTGATCGGCGCCAACCTGGCGGCGATCAAGAAAGCGGAAGACCGCCTCCTTTTCAAGGAGGCGATGGAGCGCATCGGCGTGGCCGTGTGCCCCTCCGGCATCGCCAACTCCATGGCCGAGGCGATGGCGGTGGGGGAGGCGATCGGCAGCTACCCGCGCATCATCCGGCCCGCCTTCACCCTGGGGGGCAGCGGCGGCGGCATCGCCTACAACCCCGAGGAGTTCGAGGCGATCTGCAAGAGCGGCCTGGAGGCCAGCCCCGTCTCCCAGATCCTGATCGAGCAGTCGCTGCTGGGCTGGAAGGAGTTCGAGCTGGAGGTGATGCGCGACACCGCCGACAACGTGGTGATCGTGTGCTCGATCGAGAACCTCGATCCGATGGGGGTGCACACCGGCGACTCGATCACCGTGGCGCCGGCCCAGACCCTCACCGACCGGGAATACCAGCGGCTGCGCGACCAGGCGATCGCCATCATCCGCGAGATCGGCGTGGATACCGGCGGCAGCAACATTCAGTTCGCGATCAACCCCGCCAACGGCGACGTGATCGTGATCGAGATGAATCCGCGGGTGAGCCGCAGCTCGGCCCTGGCCTCCAAGGCCACCGGCTTCCCGATCGCCAAGATCGCCGCCCGCCTGGCGGTGGGCTACACCCTCGACGAGATCGTCAACGACATCACCGGCGCCACGCCCGCCTGCTTCGAGCCCACGATCGATTACGTGGTCACGAAGATCCCCCGCTTCGCCTTCGAGAAGTTCCAGGGCAGCCCGGCGGTGCTCACCACCTCGATGAAATCGGTGGGGGAGGCGATGGCCATCGGCCGTTGCTTCGAAGAGTCGTTCCAGAAGGCCTTGCGTTCCCTGGAGACGGGCCATGCCGGCTGGGGGTGCGACCGCGCCGTTGGCGCCTGGGAGCCCATCGAGCTGGAGCGGGCCCTGCGCACCGCCACCCCGGAGCGGATCTTCGCCGTGCGCGCGGCCCTGCTGGAAGGCTGCAGCGATGCCGAGATCCATCGTCTCTCGGCGATCGATCCCTGGTTCCTGGCCAAGCTGCGCGGAATCGTGGAGGCTGAAGCACGACTGCTGCGCGGCCGCAGCCTGGCGGAGCTCGATGGCGAGGCGCTGCTGGAGCTCAAGCAGCTGGGCTTCTCCGACCGCCAGATCGCCTGGGTCACCGGCAGCGACGAGCTGGCCGTGCGCCGCCACCGCCAGGGTCTGGGCATCCGGGCCGTGTTCAAGACCGTGGACACCTGTGCGGCGGAATTCGCCTCGCGCACGCCTTACCACTACGCCACCTACGAGCGCCCCATGGAGCGGCTCAACGCCGCCGGCGTGCTGGAGCCGGTGCCGCCGGAGGACGAGGTGCAGCCCGAGTCGCGGCGCAAGGTAATGATCCTGGGCGGCGGTCCCAACCGCATCGGCCAGGGGATCGAATTCGACTACTGCTGTGTGCACGCCTCCTTCGCCCTGCGGGAGGCGGGTTTTGCCACGGTCATGGTGAACAGCAACCCGGAAACGGTGTCGACCGACTACGACACTTCCGACCGCCTCTATTTCGAGCCCCTCACCCTCGAGGACGTGCTCAATGTGATCGAGGCCGAGAAGCCGGAGGGGGTGATCGTGCAGTTCGGCGGCCAGACGCCGCTGAAGCTGGCGATTCCGCTGCTGCGCTGGCTGCAGGGGCCCGAGGGCCAGGCCACCGGCACCCGCATCTGGGGCACGTCGCCCGAGTCGATCGATACCGCGGAAGACCGGGAGCAGTTCGAGGCGATCCTGCGCCGGCTGGAGATCCGCCAGCCCCGCAACGGTCTGGCCCGCAGCGAGGCCGAGGCCCGCGCCGTGGCCGAGCGGGTGGGCTACCCGGTGGTGGTGCGCCCCAGCTATGTGCTGGGCGGCCGCGCCATGGAGGTGGTGTTCGACGAGACGGAGCTCAACCGCTACATGGCCGAGGCGGTGAACGTGGAGCCCGACCACCCGGTGCTGATCGATCAGTACCTCGAGAACGCCGTGGAGGTGGACGTGGATGCCCTGTGCGAAGCCACGGGTGCCGTGGTGATCGGCGGGGTGATGGAGCACATCGAGCCGGCCGGCATCCACTCGGGCGACTCGGCCTGCTGCCTGCCGGCCGTGAGCCTGGGGGAGGAGGCCCTGGCCACGATCCGCCAGTGGAGCCGCGATCTCGCCCTGGCCCTGGAGGTGCGGGGGCTGATCAACCTGCAGTTCGCCGTGCAGAAGGGCGAGGACGGCCTGGAGCGGGTGTTCATCATCGAAGCCAACCCCCGTGCCTCCCGCACGGTGCCGTTCGTGGCCAAGGCCACCGGCGTGCCCCTGGCGAAGCTGGCCAGCCGGGTGATGGCCGGCCAGACCCTGGCTGAGCTCGGCCTGACGGCCGAGCCGGTGCCGCCCCTGCAGACGGTGAAGGAGGCGGTGCTGCCCTTCAAGCGCTTCCCGGGCTCCGACACCCTGCTGGGTCCGGAGATGCGCAGCACCGGCGAGGTGATGGGCATCGCCGGCGGTTTCGGCATGGCCTTCGCCAAGGCGGAGCTGGCGGCCGGTGAAGCCCTGCCCACCGGCGGCACCGTGTTTCTCTCCACCCACGACCGCGACAAGGCGGGCCTGGTGCCGGTGGCCCGGCGTCTGGCGGAGGAGGGCTTCAGCCTGACGGCCACCAGCGGCACCGCTGCTGCCCTGGCCGCGTCAGGTCTCAGCGTGGAGCCGGTGCTTAAGGTGCACGAGGGCCGGCCCAACATCGAGGACGCCATCCGCTCCGGACGCATCCAGCTGATCATCAACACGCCGATCGGCCGCCAGGCGGCGCACGACGACAAGTACCTGCGCCGCGCCGCCCTCGACTACGCGGTGCCCACGGTCACCACCCTGGCCGGGGCCCGTGCCGCCGTGGAGGCGATCGCGGCCCTGCAGGCCCACCAGCTGCCGGTGCATGCCCTGCAGGACATCCATTCCTAACGTGGGCCGATGGCCCTTCTGCTTGAGAATCTGCCCCCGGAGCTGCGCCCAGCCCTGGCATCGGTCCTCCAAACGGTGGTTGACCGACTGCAGCCTCAGGGCCTCTGGCTCTTTGGCAGCTGGGCGCGAGGCACCCAGAGTGCCCATTCCGATATCGACCTGTTGATCGAGGGATTGGAGGGCGTGCCGGTTCTCCAGGCCTATGACCAGGCCCTCTCTGCCATCGCCGATTCACCCCTGCCGCTGCAACCGCTGCTCGCCGCACCATCGCTGTTGGCCCGCCATGGGGATTCCCCCTTCTGGCGTTCCGTGAAGGCGGAAGCCAAACCGCTCCTGGCCGGCTCACGCTTTCCATGAGCCTTGAAGCCGCCCACGCGCGTGCGCTGCTCTGGTGGCGACAGGCGGATGCGGACCTGCGCGCGGCCCGGGTGCTGGCCGAGGCCGGTGAGTGGAGCCACAGCTGCTTCCAGGCCCAGCAGGCTGCCGAGAAAGCCCTGAAGGCGCTCCTCGCCGATCGGGATCAGGACCTGCGCAGCCATTCCCTCGCGGCTCTGCTCCGGGCGCTCGGGGGCGAGGCGCCGCATCAGTGGGCCGCCCAGGCCCGCACCCTCGACAAGCTCTATGCCCCGACCCGGTATCCCGACGCGCTGGGCGATGCGGCACCGATGGATGTCTTCGGCCCCGAGGATGCCGCTGAGGCAATGCATGCCGCGACAGCCTTTCTTGACTGGGCGGCCGCCACGCTCCGGCCCCTAACGTGAGGCCTCGCCATGCCTGAGCCGTGACCGTAGCCGCCAGCTCCACCGCCACTCCAACCGTGATCGCCCCCGGCAGCGACTGCACCGCCGCGTTCCGGGCGGCCTATGAGAACCGCTACACCTGGGAACCGGGGTTCGGCGGCTACCGCGGGCGCTGCGTGTGGGAGCAGGCCGGGGCCGCTGGTGAGGGCGATCGGCGTGTGGAGGGCAGCTTTGTGGTGGGTGCCGACCTGAAAGCCCAGGTGGAGGGCGTCGAGGATCAGGAGGTGCACAAGGCGATCGCCTCCCAGCTCTGGGAGGTGGCGATCCACCGTGTGCGCCGCAGTTTCGAGCAGACCCACGGCGAGAACACCTTCACCGCCGGTGATACCGATGCGGTGGGCACCGAGGTGATCGTGGGCGGCAAGAACACCGGCGACCGCTACCGCATCAAGGGCGATGTGGTGACGATGGTGCACCGCCACATCCACGGCACGGTGGTGACGATCTTCACCGAGAGCACCACCGACACCGGCAGCGGCTACCTCAGCCGCAGCTACACCAGCCAGTACGCCGATCCCGCCACGGGTGAGTCCCGCGGGGGCCAGAGCCGCTTCACCGACACCTTCGTGCCCCTCACCGAGAGCGGTCCCTGGGTGCTCAGCGAGCGGCTGGTGGAGACCGAGACCTTCGCCGACACCCCGGCCGGCCGGCAGGTGTTCCGTTTCGAAGATCTCCAGCCGCTGGTCTGAGGCTGGCCGCGGGGCCGTTCCCGTGACACCATCGGCGCCAATTGCGCCCTGCTGTCTTGGAGCTGCTCGATCAGATCAACGCGGTGGTGTGGGGGCCCGTGACCCTCTGGCTGCTGGGGCTCACCGGCCTCTACCTGATGGTGGGGCTGCGCTTCATGCCCCTGCGCCGGATCGGCTTTGGCATCCGCCAGGCCGCCGCCTCGATCCGCAGCAGCCAGGGCGAGGGCGATGTGAGCGCCTTCGGCAGCCTCACCACCGCCCTGGCCGCCACCATCGGCACCGGCAACGTCGCCGGGGTGGCGGGTGCCATCACCCTCGGCGGCCCGGGGGCCGTGTTCTGGATGTGGCTGATCGCCCTGGTGGGCATGGCCACCAAGTACGCCGAATCCCTCCTGGCGGTGCATTACCGCGAAGTGGATGAGCTCGGCGAGCACGTGGGCGGGCCGATGTACTTCATACGCAATGGCCTGGGCCCCAGCTGGGGCTGGTTGGCCACCCTCTTCGCCCTCTTCGGCACCCTGGCGGGCTTCGGCATCGGCAACGGCGTGCAGGCCCACGAGATGGCCCTGGCCCTCAACAAATCCCTGGGGGTGCCGGAGCTGGCCACCGGCCTGGTGATGGGCGCGATCGCTTTCGCCGTGCTGATCGGCGGCATCGAGCGCATCGCCCGGGTCACCGAGGTGGTGGTGCCCTTCATGGCGGTGGTCTATGTAGGGGGTGCCCTGGTGATCCTGGTGGCCCATCTCGGTGAGATCCCGGCGGCCCTCGGCCTGATCTTCAATGACGCCTTCAGCGGCAAGGCCGTGGCCGGTGGTGCCCTCGGCACCGTGATCCGTGCCGGCATCTCCCGCGGCATCTTCTCCAACGAATCGGGCATGGGCACCGCTCCGATCGCCCAGGCCGCCGCCAAGCCCGGCGACCCGGTGCTCCAGGGCACCGTGGCCATGCTTGGCACCTTCATCGACACGATCATCGTCTGCACGATGACGGCCCTCGTGATCGTGATCAGCGGCCTCTACGGCCAGGGTGAGAGCGGTGTGGCCCTCACCATGAGTGCCTTCAACAAGGGGCTTCCCGGTGCGGCCTGGCTGGTGACGTTCGGCACGGTGTTCTTCACCGGCACCACCATCCTGGGCTGGGGTTATTACAGCGAGCGCTGTCTGGAATTCCTCGTGGGCACTGGGGCGATCAAGCCCTTCCGCCTGGTGTGGGTGGCGGTGGTGGTGTTCGGTGCTGTGGCCACCGGTGGGGTGATCTGGACCATCGCCGACATCCTCAACGGCCTGATGGCGATCCCCAACCTGATCGGCCTGCTGCTGCTCTCCGGCACGGTGTTCCGCCTCACCCGCCAGTACGACTTCAACAAGGCTGGCCTCTAGAGGCCAGCCTGATCGGCCCCTCTGGCTTCAGGGCAGGGGGGCGACGCCCTTGAGCTTCTCGTTGAGCTGCATCGCCATCGACTGGCGACCCACGGCCAGCACCTTGAGGGTGTCCTCGTGCATGCGCAGCTGGGCATCGGCCACCTGCATGCCGCGCACCAGTTCCTTCACATCATCGGGCAGGGAATTGAGGTCGTAGCGCTGGCCCTCGAAGGTGAGCACCGGGGGCTGTTGCTGGGAGTTGGCGTCCAAGGGAGTTGGTCAGAGGCAGTCGGCCTCAGGATACGGATTCAGCCCCGGTTTGCCCGCCGGCGGCTGCCACGGGCCGCTTGAAGAAGAACATCAGCAGCGGGCCCACCTGGGCGGCTTCCACCATCTCCCAGTTCTCCCGCCCGAGGGCGTTGAGAAAGAACTGCAGCTGCTCGGCGGGATGGCGCGCCTTGGCCGCGGTGCCGCTGTATTGCTGGGGGAATTCGCGCCGCAGGAATTCGGGGCTGAGGGCCCCGCCCAGCCGCTCGCTGTCGGCCGCCGGGGAGGGCGGCTCGGGTGGATTGCCGCTCTCCACGTTGATGTGGATCACCCGGTATTCCCAGGCCATGGGTTTTGCGCTCAGGGGGTGAGGTCGATGAACTGGCGGCGGCAGAGGTCGCGGTAGCGGCCGCCGAGGGCCATCAGCTGATTGTGGCTGCCCTGCTCGGCGATCCGCCCGGCCTCCAGCACCACGATGCGATCGGCGCGCTGCACCGTGGCCAGCCGGTGGGCGATCACCAGCACGGTGCGGCCGGCCATCGCCTGCTCCAGGCCCCGCTGCACCGCCTCCTCCGCCTCGGCATCGAGGGCGCTGGTGGCCTCATCCAGCAGCAGCACCGCCGGGTTGCCAAGCACGGCGCGGGCGATCGCCAGGCGCTGCAGCTGGCCGCCGGAGAGGTTCCGGCCCCGCTCCTCCAGCCGGCTGCCGTAGCCCTCCGGCAGGGCTTCGATGAAGCCATCGGCATTGGCCAGCCGGGCCGCCTCGCGCACCTGCTCGATGCTGGCGGGGCGGCCGAAGCGGATCCCCTCGGCGATGCTGCCAGAGAACACCTGGCTCTGCTGGGGCACCAGGGCCACGGCCTGGCGCAGCTCGCGGGCGCGCAGGTCCGCCAGGTCGTGGCCATCGAGCAGCACCCGCCCGGCCTGGGGCTGGTTGAAGCGCAGCAACAGGGAGAAGAGGGTGCTCTTGCCCGCCCCGGAGGGCCCCACCAGGGCCACCACCTGGCCGGGCTCGACCGCCAGGTCGAGGTTGTGCAGCACCGGCTGATCGGCGGCGTAGCCGAAGCGGATGCCCTCCAGTTGCACCGCGCCCCGCAGGGCGGGCAAGGGCAGGGCCGCGGGCCGGTCGGGCCGCTCCACCGGCTCCCGCTCGATCGCCCGCAGGCGCTGCAGGGAGGCCTGGCCCTGCTGGAACTCGTTGAAGTTGGTGGTGAGGTGGGAGATCGGGTCGATCAGCATCAGCAGGGCGGCCATGTAGCTGCTCAGCCCCTGGCTGTCGAGCTGGCCGGCCTGGATGCGCCAGGCGCCGATCAGCAGCACCGCCAGGATGCCCACCGCTTCCAGAAAACCCACCACCGGGTGCTGCAGGGCCAGCAGGCGCAGGGTGCGGGTGCGGGCCTGGCGGTGCAGCTCCACCTCGGCGTCGAAGCGCTGCTGCAGCCAGGGCTCGGCGGCGTAGGCGCGCACCAGGGGCAGGCCGGTGATCGCCTCGGCCAGCAGGCCCGCCAGGTCACTCACCTGGCGCTGGCTGCGCTCGGCGGCCGTCATCACCCGCGCCCCGAAGCCGGCCACCAGCAGGGCCACCAGGGGCGCCAGCAGCAGGGTGGCCAGGGCCAGGGGCCAGTCGAGCCAGAGCATGGTGGCCAGCACCGCCAGCAGCTGCAGGGCGCTGGGCAGGGTGTCGTGGATCGTCTTGTAGATCACCTCCCCCACCCGGTCGGCGTCCTCGGTGAGGCGGTAGGTGAGATCGCCGGCCGAGAGGGTGTCGAGGGCGGCGAAGTCGAGCCGCTGCAGGCGGCCGAAGAGCTGCTGGCGCAGGCCCTGGCTCACCCGCAGTGCCGGATCGGCCAGCAGGGTGTCCTGGCCGAACTGGGCCAGCTTCTGGGTGAGGAACACCAGCAGGGCCAGCAGGATCACCCGCAGGCTCGCGCCCAGGTCGCCGGCGCCGATGGCCGGGATCAGCTGGCCGGCCAGCAGGGCGAGCAGGGGCCAGCAGGCCACATACACCACCACGCAGGCCGCACCGGCCCCCAGCCGGCGCCGGTGGGGGCGCAGCAGGGGCCAGAGGCGCGCCACGCTGCTCCTCAGGCTCGGCGCGGGGGGCGGTGCAGACATAGGCGCTCACGAGAAGGTCACGCTATCGCTGCCCGGGTGGGCGCCATGCTTGGGCGGTGCGCCTCCCCAGCCTGCCGTGAAGCTCGACCAATTTCTCAAATTCCAGGGGCTGGTGGCCACCGGTGGCGAGGCCAAGCTGCGCATTCAGCGGGGGGACGTGCGCGTGAACGGCACGATCGAGACCCGTCGGGGCCGTCAGCTCGCCCTCGGGGATGCGGTGACGATCGATGGCCAGGAGCTGCTGGTGAGCACCCTGCAGGCGGCCCTTTAGCGTTGGGGGCAGTCAACTGTGAGTGGGAATGGCGCGACAGGCCGTGATCGCCGGCAACTGGAAGATGCACATGACCTGCGCGGAGACGCGGGCCTTCGCCGCCACCTTCCGCCCCCTGATTGCCAATCTCCCGGCCGACCGCCAGGTGGTGATCGCTCCGCCCTTCACCTCGATCCCCACCCTCTGCCGGCACCTGGAGGGGGCAGGCGTGGCGATTGCCGGTCAGAACGTGCACTGGGAAGACCAGGGCGCCTACACGGGCATGATCTCGGCGCCGATGCTACTGGAGCATGGCGTCAGCCACGCGATCGTGGGCCACAGCGAGCCCCGCAAGTACTACAGCGAGAGCGACGAGCAGATCAACCTGCGCGCCCGCAATGCCCAGCGCCACGGCCTGATCCCGATCCTGTGCGTGGGCGAGAGCCTCGACCAGCGCGAGGCCGGCGAAACCGAGCGGGTGATCCACCGCCAGATCGAGCAGGGCCTCGAAGACGTGGACCCCACCCGCCTGATCGTGGCCTACGAGCCGATCTGGGCGATCGGCACCGGCAAGACCTGCGCCGCCGAGGAGGCCAACCGCATCTGCGGCCTGATTCGCGGCTGGGTGGGCAACAACGAGGTGACCGTGCAGTACGGCGGCTCGGTGAATCCCGCCACCATCGACGACCTGATGGCCCAGAGCGAGATCGATGGCGTGCTGGTGGGCGGTGCCTCCCTGCAGGCCGAGAGCTTCGCCCGCATCGCCAACTACCAGGTGCCGGCGGCGGTGTGAGCTCCCCGCCCGTGCCCGCTCCCCTGGTGATGGGGGTGATGAACCTCACCCCCGATTCCTTCAGCGACGGTGGCCGGATCCAGGGGGTGGAGCAGGCCCTGCGCCAGGCCGGCCGCTTGCTCGCCCAGGGGGCGGCCGTGCTCGATCTCGGCGGCCAGAGCACCCGCCCGGGGGCGGAGGAGGTGGGGCCGGAGCGGGAGCTGGAGCGCCTGCTGCCTGCCCTCACCGCCATTCGCGCCGCCCATCCCGAGGCGGTGCTCTCGGTCGACACCTTCCACGCCCGCGTGGCCGAGGCGGCCCTGGCGGCCGGCGCCGACTGGATCAACGACGTGCGCGGCGGCAGCAGCCTGCGCGATCCGGCGATGGCGGCCCTTGTGGCCCGCAGCGGCTGCCGCTATGTGCTGATGCACAGCCGCGGCACCAGCAGCGCTATGGATGGGCTGGCGGTGTACGGCGATGTGGTGGCGGAGGTGCGCGCCGAGCTGGAGGCCGCCAGCGCCAGCCTGCAGGCGGAGGGGGTGCGGCGCGAGCAGATCCTCTGGGATCCGGGCCTGGGTTTCGCCAAGACCACCGAGCAGAACCTGGAGTTGCTGCGCCGCCTGCCCGAGCTGGTGGCCGCTGGTTTTCCCCTGCTGGTGGGCCCTTCGCGCAAGCGCTTCATCGGCGCGGTGCTGGAGGAGCCCCGGTCCCGCGCCCGCCTCTGGGGCACGGCGGCGGTGTGCGCCCTGGCGGCGGCCCAGGGGGCGGCGGTGTTGCGGGTGCACGATGTGGGCCCGATCGCCCAGGTGGTGCGGATGGCGGCGGCGGTTTCGCCTCAGGCGGCGAGGTAGTCGATTTCGCCGCGCTCGTTCACCCGGGCCAGGGAGAAAAAGCGGGCCATCGTCGGGGAGATGTGGCCGTTGGCCGCCAGGATCTCGCCGATGCGGCCACCGCGCTGGCGCTGCTGCTCGAGGGCCTGGTTCAGCTGCTCGCTGCTGATGGCCCCCAGCTCCAGCAGGCGCTGGCCCAGCCGCTTTTCGTTGAAGCCCTGCTCGTCGAACAGGGCGGGATTGAGCAGCAGATCGAGGATCTGGGGAGGCACCTGCAGGTTGAGGCGCAGGAACTCGCCGAAGCGCTGGGTCTCGGCGAAGGGGCGGTAATCCTCCAGGAGCTGCTCGAGTTCCTCGAGCTCGAGCACGCCGGCCTGCACCAGCTTGTTGCCCAGGGTCTGGCTCTGGAAGCTGCCGTTGCCGCTGGCACCGGCGGCGGCGTTGAGGTCGCCCTCCACCAGCTGCGGGGGCTGGAAGAACTCCTGCACCCAGCTGTCCTGGCCCAGAAATGCGTAGAGCTGCTGAGGGTTAACGGTAAGACTGCCGAAGTTTTCCTCGATCAGCTCTTCCAGGAAGGCCACTTCTGTGGTGGGGCCGATCACCTGGAACGGAAGGCGGGGTGCCTGGCCATTGGCGACGAGCTCCAGTTGCACCTGGGGGGAGGTCAGCCGGAAGCGGTACATAGCCACTGGGGAAGATGGCTGCAAGGTAGCCCCGCCGGGCGGCAGTGGCAGCGGCTGGGCCTGTGCAAGTTTCCGCTGACTTGTGCTGCGTGAATGAATAGATCTGGCCACCACAGCTAAGTTGCGGCTGATTTACATCAGGGCGTCGCTCGGTGACTCCTTCGATCTCTGGTCGGCCATCCGGCCGCTCCGCCGGATCCGGCCCTTCTCCCGGAGGTGGCGGTTCCGCCTCGGGCACTGTGCTGCAACGGTTCTGGGCGGGTGTGCAACACACCTGGCACACCAGTTTCGACCTGCTGGAGGAGCTGGTGCGCCATCGCTTCTTCCAGTCGCTGCGCGAGGTCGACTGGAGCGGCTACCAGCTCGGACCGATCCTCGTTGCTTCGGTTTTAATCAATTTACTGGAGCTGGCCTCGCCGCTTTACATCAATATCGTTTACACATCGGTGTTGCCTTCGGGGGCGCTTTCGAGCCTCGTGGTGCTCACCGTGGGCGTGGTGGTGCTGATGGTGCTGGGGGGCTGGCTGAAGACCGTGCGCCTCGGCCTCACCGGGGCTGACGGCGCCCGCATGGAGCACCGCCGGCGGATGGAGTCGCTGATCCACTTCTCGCAGATGCGCCTGGGTGACTACCTGAGCGTGTCGCCCGCCACCCACGCCGAGCGCCTCAACAGCATCAACATGCTGCGCGACGAGAGCTCCCTGCAGGCCCTCACCACCGCCATCGACCTGGCCTTCTCGCTGCTGTTCGTGGTGGTGCTCTTCCTGATCGCCGGCAGCGTGGGCATCGTGGCGGTGATCGCCATCGTGGTGTACCTGCTGCGGGCCCTGGCCTACGCCCGCGACTTCGAGGCCCTCTCCAAGCAGCGCGACCTGCTCGAGCTCGATCGTCTCTCCTACCAGGGCAAGCTGATGGGCTCGATCGACCTGATCAAGTCGAACGGCCTGGGCCGCCAGTTCCTGGTGGGCAACGAGCAGCGCCAGGAGGAGCTGGCCTGGCAGCGGATGGTGAACAACCGCTTCACCGGCCAACAGCAGGCCTTCGGCAGCCTGATGAGCCAGCTCACCATGGCCGGCATCGTCACCTGGGGGGCCCTGCTGGTGATCCGCGGCCAGCTGCTGGTGGGGGCCCTGGCGGCGGCCCTGCTGCTGGCCGGCAAGATCCTCTCCCCCTGGCAGCAGGCGATCGGCCTGTGGAACAGCTACCGGCGCCTGGGCCATGCCCGCGATGAATACGAGGCGCTGATGGCGATGCCGATGGAATCGGAGGGGGGCGATGCCCAGCTGGAGATCCAGCCCCAGTCGGCCCTGAGCCTGGCGATGGCCGGCCAGCCCCTGGCGGTTGTGCCCTCCGGTTCGGTCACCCTGCTGCGCGACGGCAGCTTCGGCGCCGACACCCGCCACCTCTTTCTGGCCCTGCTGCAGATCGAGCCCGAGCCCGATCTGGCGGTGAATGGCCTGCCGGTGGCCCGCTACCAGCGCGACCACCTGCGCGATCGGATCGCCTACGTGGATCCGGCCCGCGACTTCTTCGAGGGCACCCTGCTGCAGAACATCACCAGCTTCCAGCCGCGCCGTTACCAGCGCCGCGCCCTGTTCTGGGCCTTCCTCACCGGCCTCGACACCAAGGTGCGCGCCCTGCCGGGCGGCTACACCACGGCCATGGGCAGCACCGTGCCTTCCGGCCTCTCCCGCGACGCCCAGCAGCTCTTCCATGTGGTGACGGCCCTGGCCCGCAGCCCGCAGGTGCTGCTGCTCGACCTGAGTGACTGCTCCTACGGCAAGGAGTTCATCGATGGCCTGCAGCGCATCCTGCGCCGCTGCCGCGGCACCACCACGGTTCTGATCAGCGGGGCGGGCCGGGTGCTCACCACCCTCAGCGACCAGGAGCTCGCCGTTCCCACCCTGCGCCGGGAGGTGCTCGCATGACCGCCACCTCGTCCCGGAAGTCCAGCTCCAACCAGGCCAGTTCCACCCGGGCGATGTTGCTGCGCGACCTCACCCTCAGCCCGGAAGCGCCGATGGCCTTCTGCCTGCGGCTCCTGCTGCAGCAGATGCTCTGGACCGGGCGCCCCGATGAGCTGTTCGAGCTGCTCGGCTCCGACCCCCGCCAGATGGATCTGGTGGATGCCCGCAACCTGCTGCTGCGGCTGGGATACGGCAGCAGCATGGAGGTGCTGGAGAGCTGGAGCCAGCTCAACCCCCAGCTCCTGCCGGCCCTCTATGTGGCGCCGGACAACGTGCCCTTCGTGCTCTCGCGCACCGCCCGCGGCGAGCTGGTGGCCGGCAATGTGAACGGCCGCTGCGAGCTCACGGAGCTGCCCACGGGCGGCCGCCTGGTGCTGATCCAGGAGCGGGGCAGCACCGAGCGGGTCACCCTGCTGCAGCAGGTGCTCTACCGCTTCACCAACCGCATCTCCCTGCTCTATGGCCTGAGCTTCGCCCTGGCCCTGCTGGCGCTCACGCTGCCCTTCTACATCCGGGCGATCTACAACATCGCCATCCCCAGCAACAGCGTGATCTCCACCTTCTGGATCTTCCTGGGGGTGGTGCTGCTGTTTGTGCTGGATTGGATCCTGCGCCAGTGGCGGGCCTCCCAGCTGGCCCAGCTCTCCGGACGCCTCGATGCCCTGGTGGGCGTGAGCGTGGTGCAGAAGCTCTTCGGCCTGGATTACCGCCAGATCGAGACCCTGGGCCGGGCGGGCCTGAACAACCGCCTGCGCAACGTCGACAGCCTGATCGGTTACCTGCAGGGGCCACTGGCGCTGGCCTGCCTGGATTTCCCCTTCGTGCTGATCTACCTGGGGGCGATCGCCTGGATCAGCGGCTGGCTGGTGCTGGTGCCGATCGTGCTGATGGTGGTGAGCGGCCTGCTGGTGTGGCTGCTCTCGCGCTACTACACCGGTGCCGCCGAGCTCAACCTGGCCACCGGCATCGGCATCGGTCAGGCCCAGCAGGAGATGGTGAGCCGCTTCCTGGAAGTGAAGCTCGCCAACGTGGAGTGGGTGTGGCTGCAGCGGCTGCGGGGCCTCTCGGCCCAGAGCACCAGCAGCTCGCGGGTGCTGAGCCAGCAGGTGGGCCGCCTGCAGGTGATCACCAGCACCACGGCCCAGCTGGGCGGCGTGCTCACCCTGGCGGTGGGCGTGTGGCTGGCCTACACCAGCAACCAGGGGGCGGCGGCGATGGGCAACCTGATCGCCGCCATGTTCTTCGTGTGGCGCGTGTTCACGCCCTTCCAGCAGCTGATGAACGCGCTGCTGCGGTACAACACGATGAAGAACCAGTACGTGCAGCTCGATCAGTTCCTGAAGCTGCGCAGCGCCAACCGGGCCACCAGCACCCTGGCCGGTGCTGCGCCGCGCATGCGGGGCTCGGTGCTGCTCGATTTGGCGGCCTGCCGCCTGGGCAGCGAGGCGGCCCTGGCCCTCACCCGGGCGTCGCTTTCGGTGTCGCCCGGCGAGATCCTGGCGGTCACGGGTAACCCCGGCTGCGGCAAGAGCACGGTGCTGCGCCTGATCGACCAGCTGTACCCGATGGCCAGCGGCACCCTGCTGTTCGACGGCAAGGACTACCGCCAGTTCAGCGTGGAGGCGATCCAGCGCAACATCGCTTACCTGATGCCGGATACGGCCCTGCTGCCGGGCACGGTGTGGTCGAACCACACGGCGATGAACCCCGATGCCACGGTGGCCGGGGTGCGGCGGGTGTGCGCCGATCTGGGGCTGCTGGGCTTCTTCGAGAGCCTGCCCGAGGGGCTCGACACGCCCCTGAGCGACGACATCGTGTATCAGCTGCCCAGCGGCGTGCGCCAGCTGATGGCCCTGGCCCAGGCCCTGATCAAGGACACGCCGATCCTGCTGATCGACGACATCAGCCAGGGCCTGGCGCCCGACCAGTTCCAGCGGGTGCTGGAGGCGCTGCCGGCCCTGCGGCGCTGCAGCTTCAGCGGCCAGGAGCGCAGCGTGATCCTCGCCACCGACAACAAGCAGCTGCTGGAGGTGGCCGATCGTCTCTGCATCCTCGACAAGGGGGTGACCTCCTTCCAGGGCACCGCTGAGGAGCTGCGTGCCCGCATGCAGCAGGGCGCCGCCTGATCCCCCGCTGATCGTTTTTCCATCGGTTTGTTCGTTCCCGTTTCCCCGCTTCGCCTTTCCACCTCGCCTCACCTGCCATGACCTCCACTCCGGCCAATTCCCCCAAGGGCGGCCCGATCCCTCCGGAAGACTCCCTGGCCCTGCCGCCGGTGGGCGGGGCCTCCGGCCTGCTGGCGCGGCTGCCGGGGCTCGACAGCCCCGATGCCCTCACCCTGGTGGGTCGCAACCGCCTCAGCCAGGCGCTGGAGCTGGAGGAGAAGCCCGACAACCGCTACCTGCGCCTGAGCCTCTACGTGCTGGGCGGGGCGGCGCTGATCTTCTTCCCCTGGGCGGCGCTGACGCCGATCACCCAGGTGGTGAATGCCTCCGGCGAGGTGATCCCCCAGGGGGAGGTGAATGTGGTGCAGCACCTGGAGGGGGGCATCGTCGCCCGGGTGGATGTGGCCGACGGCGATGAGGTGCGCCAGGGCCAGGTGATGCTCGAGCTGCGCCCCAACCTTGTGGAGAGTGAGTACCTGGCCACCCAGCAGCAGCTGAAAAACCTGTTGGTGCAGCAAAAGCAGCTGCAGGCGGCGATTCGGGGCGAGCGGTTGCTGCCGGGTGAGCCGGGCAAGGTGAGGGACGCCCAGCGGGAGCTGCTCAACAGCCGCATCGACAACCGCGCTGACCAGATCGAGCGGGTGCAGGCCCAGATCGCCCAGAAGCGGGCGGAGATCAATGGCCTGAACGACCAGATTGCCAAGTTCCAGCGAGAGCGGGCGCTCTACGCCGAGCAGCGGCGCATGTATGCCGACCTGGTGGCCACCGGCGCCGCCTCCCGCCTCAACCTGCTCAATGCCGACCAGCAGGTGGCCGCGTCGAACACCAAGTTGGCTGAGCTGCAGGGGGCCCGCAACGAGGCCAACAAGCTGCTGAGCGAGGCCTTGGCCAACCTGCGCAGCCTGCAGTCGGGCATCCTGCTGGAGCAGAACTCCGAGATCGCCAAGCTGGTGAACGAGGAGGCCGTGGTGGCCGAGAACATCAAGAAGGTGCGCAACCAGCTGGAGCGCACCAAGATCATGGCGCCGGTGGATGGCATGGTGAGCGACCTGCGCTTCCGTGCCCCGGGTGCCGTGGTGGGCCCCGGTGCGGTGGTGATGTCGGTGGTGCCGAGCGGCACCGAGCGGATGGCCGAGGTGCGCGTGCGCTCGGCCGACATCGGCTTCGTGAAAACGGGCCAGGCCGTGGAGGTGAAGCTCCAGCCCTTCGATTCCACGATCTACGGCTCGGTGCCCGGCCGGGTGGTGAGCATCGCCGCCTCCACCGTGCAGGACCCGGACGACCGGCAGTACTACTACAAGGCGCGGGTGCAGCTGGATCGCCAGTTCGTGGACGTGGCCAACCGCAAGTACCCGATCCAGGTGGGCATG
>VGPU01000004.1 GCA_016882525.1 Cyanobacteria bacterium M_surface_10_m2_119
GTTCGGCAATTATATAGCAAGATTGGCATTGATGTCAATCTTTCGATGGCATGCATTCTTAGATTGAATGCCTAAGTAAATTTCTTTCAATGTTTTTATTTATGCACTTTTCTAAACAGATTCTCTACGTAGGAAGATTGGCATCTCTGAGGATTCGTTGAATGGTTGCAAGCGATAGACCTGTTTGATCGCGGATCGACCTGTAGGACTCCCCTTCCTCGCGTAGTCGGATCACCAGGCGTTCCTTCTTGTTGGAGGTTTTGGGGCGACCACCAAGGTTTCCCCCTGTCTTCCTGCGGTGTTCCACTGACTCCTTGGTGCGTTCCTGGATCAGTGACCGTTCCACCTCGGCAAGACCCGTCAGGAGTCCAATGACCAAGGGGGCGAGTTTTCCCAGTCCCCTGGTGTTGATCAGTCCATCGAGGGTCCTGACGTAGATCCCCTTGGTCTGCAGGTCGGATAGGCGGTTGATCACCTCCACCTGGGATCGACCGAGGCGATCCAGTTTGGAGACCACCAGTTCATCCCCCTCCTGGAGGGTCTCCAAGCACCTCCTCAACTGAGGTCGTTTCTCCAGGGGTGCACGGGAGGACACCTTCTCGGCAAACACCTCCTGGCACCCTGCGGACCTCAGTTCAGTGACCTGGGCATCGGTGTCCTGATGGGTGGTGGAGCACCTGGCGTATCCGATAGACCGGGGCGACATTGAAAACCCACTGCGTTTGCGAACAAACCAACCGTAGACCGTTATTGATACGGGCAAGACCCCCTGGCGTGCAGCATTTTTTGGCGTCCAAGGAATCGAAGAGTTTCCGAACGCAGTGGGCAGCGGTTCGCATCCTTGGCGGACCGGTCCCCAGCACCATGGGAAACAGGTCTGAAGCAATTCGTCACATCCTTGCGACGGTGTTCTCGGCGCAGAACGCACTGCGGGGACTGGCACCTGAGTACCGATGGACGGGACTCGGGAACCTTCTGGGCGACTACGGGGAGTTCGTGGCGATCGACCACTACGGACTCACCAAGGCAGGGGCAAGCGGGTTCGACGCAACTACCCCTGACGGCAGGACCGTCCAGATCAAGGCGAACCACGCATCCCAGACCATCGGCATCAGAGGCGAGGCAGACCTCCTCTTGGTGGTCAGGGTGGAGGCAGACGGGTCATGGGAGGAGTTGTTCTACGGGGACTTCCAGGCAGCATTGTCCCTAGCGTCCTGGAGCAGCAGGGACAGCAAGCACTCAATCAGCGTCAAAGCACTCACGTCACTGGGTCAGCGGATCCAGGCAGCGATGGGCAGGGACTCAGGACAGGAGACCTTATGACACCCTCGATTCCTGAGACCCCTTTCCCCGAAAGGACGCATCGACGTTTTGACACCTCTTTGACACCACCCCCTTTTGACACCCAAGAACCCAGTGATAGCAATGGTTTTGGGACTACGTTGTGTAATCGGCGTTGATGCGCACATATTGATCTGAGAGGTCGCAGCCCCAGGCCACCCCAGTGGCGGGGCCGGCGCCCATCTGCAGGCGGATCTGCACCGTGTCGTCCTGGAGGTAGGCACCGGCGGCCCGTTCGCGCAGGTAAGCGCTGGCGGCAGCGCGATCGAAGGCCAGGGGCTGGCCGGCGGCCATCAGCTGGTGGTCGCCGAGCCAGAGGGCGACAGCATTCGGATCGAAGAGCACGCCGGCGCGGCCGGCGGCCGCCACGATGCGGCCCCAGTTGGGGTCGCGGCCGTGGACGGCGCACTTCACCAGCGACGAGCCGCAGACGGTGCGGGCGATGGCGCGGGCGCCGGCCTCATCGGCGGCCCCCTCCACCTGCACCTCGAGCAGGCAGGTGGCGCCCTCGCCGTCGCGGGCGATCGCCTTGGCCAGGTGCTGCGACACCGCCGTCAGGCCGGCCTCCAGCGCGTCGAAGTGCTCGGGGCCCAGGAGCTCGCCGGCGGCAAACGCCAGGAACGTGTCGTTCGTGCTGGTGTCGCCGTCCACCGTGATCGCGTTGAAGGAGCGATCCACCGCGCGGCTCACCATCGCCTGCCAGACGTCGGCCGGCACACCGGCATCACAGGTGAGCGTGCCCAGCATCGTGGCCATGGCCGGGTGGATCATCCCCGAACCCTTGGCCATGCCGCCGATGCGCACCGTGCGGCCGCCGAGGTTGGCCTCAAGGGCGATCTGCTTGTCGATCAGATCAGTCGTGAGGATGGCCTGGGCCGCCGCGGCGCCACCCTCGGGGCTGAGGGCCGCCACCAGGGGATCAAGGCCCGCCACCAGGGTGTGCATCGGGATCGGCACGCCGATCACGCCGGTGGAGCAGATCAGCACCTCCTCGGGCGCCAGGTTCAGGCGCTCGGCCACCGCGGCCGTGACGGTGAGGCTGTCGGCCAGGCCCCGCGCACCGGTGCAGGCGTTGGCCTGGCCGGAGTTGGTGAGCACGGCCCGGGCATGGCCGCCGCTGGCCGCCAGGCGCTGGGCGCAGAGGTCCACGCAGGCCGCCCGCACCAGGGAGGTGGTGAAGGTGCCGGCGCACACGGCCCCCTCCGGCGCCAGCAGCAGCGCCAGATCGGGCTTGCCCGAGGCCTTGAGGCCGGCGGTGGTGCCGGCGGCCAGGAAGCCAGCCGGGGCGGTGAGGCCGCCGGAGATCGGAGTCCAGGGATGGGGCACGGGCAGGCGCTGGCGAGGGCGGGACGGTTTCCTGAGCTTCGGACAACGACGGCCGGCGGCGCCATTCTGGGAAGCGCATTCCCGTTCTCCCCAGGAGCACGCCATGGACCTCTGGCAGCAGGCCCGGGGTGAATTCGTTGACGTCATCGACTGGAGCGAGGACGGCAGCGAGACCCTGGTGTGGCGCTTCCCCCGCCAGGGCAACGCCATCAAGTGGGGGGCGCAGCTGATCGTGCGGGAGGGCCAGCAGGCGGTGCTGGTGAACGAGGGGCGTGTGGCCGACTGCTTCGCGCCCGGCCGCCACCGGCTGGAGACCCGCAACCTGCCGATCCTCACCAGCCTGCTGGCCCTGCCGACGGCCCTCGAGAGTCCGTTCAAGGCGGAGGTGCTGTTCGTGGCCACGCGCCAGTTCACCGATCGCAAGTGGGGCACCCGCCACCCCCTGATCCTGCGCGACCCGGAGCTCGGCCCGGTGCGACTGCGCGGCTTCGGCAGCTACTGCCTGCGCGCCAGCGATCCGGTGCGACTGATCCGGGAGCTGAGCGGCAGCAACGCCCGCTTCAGCGTGGAGGCGATCAGCGAGCAGCTGCGCAACCTGATCGTGAGCCGCCTGGCCGACCTGCTGGGCGAGAGTGAGCACCCCGTGCTGGATCTGGCCGGCCAGTACGACGAGCTGGCCGGAACACTGCAGGAACGGCTGGCCCAGGAGTGGGCCGGCTACGGCCTGACCCTCAGCCAGTTGCTGATCGAGAACCTCAACCTGCCCGCCGAGGTGGAGGCCGCCATCGACCGGCGCGCCGCCATCGGCCTCACCGGCGACCTGGCCGCCTTCCGCACCTACCAGGAGGGCATCGCCCTGGAGAAGGCCGCCGAGAACCCGGCCGGGGGGGCAGCCGCCGGGGCTGGCCTGGCGATGGGCTTCGGACTCGGTGAACGGCTCGCTCCCCCACCGCCACCACCACCGCTTCCGCCCCCACCGGCTCCGGCTTCGGCTCCACCGGCGGATCCCGCCAGCGACGACGGCGCCAGCGGGGAGGGGCAGCGGTGATCAGCTGCGCCAGCTGTTCGGCGCCCCTGCCGGCCCAGGGGGTGGTGTGCGCCTACTGCGGCAGTCGTGTGGACGTGGACCTGCACGGCTGGAGTCACCTCCAGCCCAGCGGCCTCAGCGACCAGCTGCACTGTCCGGACGGCCACGGCGCCCTCGAAACCCTCGAGCTGCCCGGCGTCGACAGCACGATCGAACTCGGCCGCTGCCCCACCTGCCTGGGCCTGTTCCTGCCGCTCGGCAGCCTCGAGCAGCTGCTGGATCAGGCCGTGGCCCCGGTATGGAGCGTGGACCGCCAGCTGCTCCACAGCCTGGCGGAGCGGCCCCGCGCTGACAGCGGGCCGGTGCGCTACCGCCCCTGCCCCAGCTGCGGTGACCTGATGAACCGCAGCCTGCACGGCAAACGCAGCGGCGTGGTGGTGGACCGCTGCCGCGACCACGGGCTCTGGCTCGATGCCGGCGAACTGCGCCAGCTGCTGGAGTGGGCGCGGGCCGGGGGCGCCCTGCTTGATCAGGAGTGGCGCGAGCAGGAGGCCCGGGAGCGGGCCGCGCAGGAGGAGGCCGAACGCCAGGACCTGGCGGGGCTGGAGGCCCGCTGGGAGCAGGAAGAGATGCTGCAGCGGCACCGCGGATCGCAGTCCGGAGGGGCGGATCTGATGACGCTGCTGGTGAAGCTGGCCCGACGGCTGGTCTGAGACCCGGCTCCCGGACCCTCAGAGCGGAGCCTCGGCGGGGAGCCCTGCCGTGGAGGCCCGGTGATCCGCCGGCCCCAGGCGGGTGTAGAGGGCCTCAAGGCGCAGGGCCAGCTGGGCCAGCAGCTCACGGCTGAACTCCGGTGCCATCAGCAGCAGCATCTCGAACTCATGGCCCTCGAAGCAGAGCAGGGTGGCCCCGCCGGCGGCGGCACGCACCTCGGAGCGGCGGGGGCTGCTGCTGAAGAACGCCAGCTCACCGATCGTCTCCCCCGGCTCCAGCTCCGCCACCGCGGTGAACACGCCATTGCCGAGGGCCCGGGGCACCTGGCAGCGGCCCTGCACGAGGATCGCCACCCCGTCGGCAGGGTCCCCCACCTGAAACAGGGGATCCCCGGGCCCGAGCCGGCGCTCGGAGCCGCAGCGCGCCATGGCCAGCAGGGAGGCCGGCGGCAGGCCAGCCAGCAGCGGCACCTGCAGCAACTGCAGCAGGCGCTGCTCCGGCTCCAGGGGTTGACCGGCCAGCAAGGCCTGCAGCTCGGGATGGCTGGGACGGCCCGGGCGGGCCTGCTGGCGCAGGGCCGCCGCCCGCAGGGGGTCGCGCTGGTCCTGCACCCACAGGACCCATAGGGCCGTGTCCGGATCGGGATCCAGCCAGAGGCTGTCGACCACGGCAGCAGGGGCCGGCAAGGGGACACTGGACGCCCAACCCTCAGAGGCAGGCGGGGATGGGGATGGGGATGGGAACAGCCCGGGCAGGCGACCGGCCAGCTGGCGCTGCAGGCGCAGGGGCAAGGCGGGCAGCAGGCCGGCCACCTGCCGGGGGAGGGGATCCTCCGCCGGCAGGGCCTGAAGGGGGGGGAGGAGGGTGGTGAGCAGGCTGGCCAGGGTGCGTTCCTGCACCGGCACGAGCGGCGCCAGCAGGGGATCCACCGCGGCGGCGCTGCGCAGACTCTCCAGACCCTCAAGGCGACCCTGCAGCTGCACGGCCGCCTCGACCAGCCAGCGGCGATGGACACCCGAGCCGGCCGTGAACCGCTCCAGCAGCTCCTGCCAGGCGTCGTCGTCGAAGCCCTGCTCGCGGCGGATGCGCTCCAGGGTGCTCTGCAGGCTGGGGCGGGCAAGCACCTGGGCAGGGGGTTCATCGGGATCGAGGGCGAGCAGGTCCTGCACCGCCTCCAGGGCCACCGCCCGGCGCAGCTCCCTGAGGTCTTCCTCGCGATCATCGAGCTCCAGCAGGCGCCGCTCGGTGATGGCCAGCTACCGCAGCACGGTGTGGTGGTCGTCATCGGAGAGCTGCAGGGAGCGACGCACCTCCGTGAGCTGCAACAGGGCCGCCGCCCGGGTGAGGCGACCGCTGCGCAGCAGATCCGCCACCACCCCCCGATAGACGGCGAGCCGGGAAGCCCCCATCTGGGCCGGCAGCACCTTGGCCAGGGTGACCACCTCGTCGGCGCTCAGATCCTCCGGCTTGCGCCCGTCGAGATGGTGGGCCAGATCGGGCACCAGCTTCTGCAGCTGCAGGCGCAGGCTGGTGCTGATGCGCTCCCGGGCGTAATGCCCCTGATCGCGCCGCAGTCCGCGGTAGAGCCACACGGCGCTCACCGCGAGCACCAGCATGCGCACCGGCGGCATGGCGGCGGCAGCCGCGGGCACCAGGTGGGGCTCACTCAGGCCGAAGAAGGCGTTCACCGCCACGAAGGAGGCCAGCAGGCGGGTGATCTGATCGGCGCGCTGGCCGGCAGCAGCGCCCAGCCTCGGGCGCAGCCGCCGCAGCTGGGCGGCGCGGAAGGCCCGGCCCAGCAGCACGGACAAGCCCGCCACGGCCAGCAGCAGCAGGGGTGCCCAAGGCCGCTGGGTGGCCGGCAGGCGCTGGAGAAGCAGAAAGCCGACTACCAGGCCGGGATAGGAGAACCAGGCCCAGGCCAAGCCGGGTTTGCCGCGCAGTCCCTCCCAGAAACTGAGCTCGGCGTCGATGTCGATGCAATCTTTCTGGCAGCCCACACAGGCCCGCTGCACCTGGCCGCTGGGCCCGATGCTCCGACAGGTGGACTGGGTGATCTGGCCGGAACCGGCCAGGTGGGCGGCGCTGCCCAGCAGGCTGCGGGGACCCACCAGGATCGACTGCACCGGGGCCATCGGGCAGATGTACTGACACCAGGCCTTGCCGGCCCAGGCCCAGCCCACCACCAGGGCCGCCGCCAGGGTGGCCAGCAGGAAGACCGCCAGCCAGCGGGGGCTGTGGTTGAGCAGCACCAGGCGCAAGCTGAGACCCGCCAAAAACAGCCCCCACTGCAGGCGCACGTGATGGCGGGCCAGCCAGCCGGCCGGTGCGACCCGGGCCACGCTGGGGCGGCCCCGGACGTCGGGCACGCTGCGCTGCCAGCCGATCGCACGGGCCAGCTGGGAGACGAAGGCAAGCGGACAGAGACGGCGCCAGGCCTCATGGCTGAGGACGACGAGCACCAGCAGCACCAGGGGCACACCGACCTGCCAGAACAGCCCGAGGGCGGTGGTGGCAACCGCCGGATCGGGCAGGAACAGGGAGCCGATCAGCAGCAGCCAGGCCGCCAGCAGCAGCCAGCGCACGACGTGGGCCTGGCGTTCACTCCAGGCGTGGAAGGCCAGCACAGGGGCAGGCGGTTCCGCAGAGAGGCCCAGGCTAGGCAGCGCATGGAGGCGGCACCAGCGCAAAAACGCAGGCCTTTCAGCCAGGGAGGATGGCACCAACCCGGTGCTGCGGCAGGCCCGCCATGGACACCCCACCACCGCTGGATGCCGCAGCAGTGACCACGTGCCAGCGGCTGGCCGGGCTGCTGTTCCCCTGGGACCTCACCCGCGCCCTGGAGCTGGCCCTGCTCAAGACCTTCTGTCTGCCCTCGATCTCGGCCCTGCTCAGCCGCACCGGCGAATTCGAGCAGCGGCCCCGCAAGCGCTACGACGACACCGGACTGATGGTGGCGGAGCTGCTGCGCCATGGGCCCGACAGTGGGGCGGGATCCGCGGTGATCCAGCGGCTGAACCGCATCCATGGCCACTACGCCATCGCCAACGCCGATTTCCTCTACGTGCTCTCCGGCTTCGTGGCCGAGCCGATCCGCTGGCTGGAGCGCTACGGCTGGCGGCCGCTCAGCGGCGACGAACAGCAGGCCCTGTTCCGCTTCTGGCGACACGTGGGGGCCCGCATGGGCATCGCCGATCTGCCCACCACCCTGGAGCAGTTCCTGGCCCTCAACACCCAGGTGGAAACACAGCTGTTCGCCTCCGCCGCCAGCAACCGGCGCGTGGCGGACGCCACCCTGGCGATGCTGCTGGCGGGCTGGCCCCCTCCCCTGCGTCCGCCCCTGGCGGCCCTGCTGCGGGGGTCGCTGCCAGCAGGGGTGAGCACAAGCCTGGGCTGGTCGCCGGCCCCCACCTGGCTGCAGCGGGGGCTGGGCCTGGGCCTGCGGGTCCGCAGCCGGCTGGTGAACGGCTGGCAGCGGTTACGACCGCCCCACCGCAGCCGCTTCTACTCCGAACGGCCCACCCCCAGCTACGGCGCCAGCTTCCAGCTCGAGCAGCTGGGGCCGCCGCCTCTGCTGGAGCGACTGAACAGTCCGCGCTGGCATGGCCGCCAACGGCGCATCGGCCTCACCGGCGGCATCGCCAGCGGCAAGAGCACGGTGGGGCGGCTGCTGGCGGAACGGGGGGTGCCGGTGCTCGATGCCGATGGCTTTGCCCGGGATGCCCTGGCGGCAGGGAGCGCCGGCGCCCGGGCCGTGCTGGCGCGCTATGGCGAGCGGGTGCAGCTCCCCGGCACAGCGGGCGCTGAGGCCGCGATCGATCGCGCCGCCTTGGGACGGATCGTGTTTGGCGATGCGGGCGAGCGGCAGTGGCTGGAGCAGCTGGTGCACCCGCTGGTGCGGGGGCGGTTCAGCGCCGAACTGGAGCGGCTGGCGGCGGCGCCGGTGGTGGTGCTGATGATTCCCCTGCTGTTTGAGGCCGGCCTGGAGGAGCTCTGCAGCACGATCTGGCTGGTGGACTGCGACCAGGACCAGCAGCTGCAGCGCCTGATGACGCGCAACGGCCTCAGCGCAGCCGAAGCCCAGGCGCGCGTCGCGGCCCAGTGGCCGCTGGCGCGCAAACGGCCTCTGGCGGATGTGGTGCTCGACAACCGCGGCACACCCGAGCAGCTGAACGCGCAGGTGGCAGCTGCGCTCAGCCCTTGAGCCTGGCGCTGAGGATCTGGTTGGCGAGCTTGGGGTCGGCCTTGCCACCGGTCTGCTTCATCAGCTGGCCCACGAAGAAGCCCTGCAACTTGGTCTTGCCGCCGCGGAAGGCCTCCACCTCTTCGGGATGGGCCGCCAGCAGCTCCTCCACGATCGCCGTGATCGCGGCGGGGTCGCTGATCATGCCCAGGCCGCGTTCCTCCACGATCGCCTTGGGCGAGCCGCCCTGCTCCAGCAGCTCGGGCAGGATCTCCTTGGCGATCTTGCCGCTGATCACGCCGGCCTCGATCAGCTGCACCATCTCCGCCAGCTGCTCCGGACGGAAGGGCAGCTCGGCATAGGAGAGCCGGTTGGCATTCACATGGGCGGCGATGTCACCGCTGATCCAGTTGGCCGCTGCCTTGGCGTCGGCGCCGGCGGCCACCACGGCTTCGAAGTAGTCGGCCATGGGCCGTTCATCGGTGAGCACCCTGGCGTCGTACTGCGACAACCCGAGCTGCTCGGCGTAGCGATGCCGCTTGGCCGCGGGCAGCTCCGGCAACTCAGCCCGCCAGCTCTCGCGCAGCTCAGCGCCCACCTCAATCGGCCCGAGGTCGGGATCGGGGAAGTAGCGGTAGTCGCTGCTGCCCTCCTTGGAGCGCATGCTCTTGGTGAGCTGCTTGCCCTCGTCCCAGAGGCGCGTTTCCTGCACCACGGGCTCGCCGGCCTCATAGGCCTTGATCTGGCGCTGGATTTCGTACTCGCACGCCTTCTGGATGGCCGAGAAGGAGTTCATGTTCTTGATCTCCACCTTCGTGCCGAAGGGGGCATCGGGGCCGCGGCGCACGGAGATGTTCACGTCGCAGCGCAGGGAGCCCTCCTGCATGTTTCCATCGCTCACCCCGAGATAACGCATGATCCGGCGGACCTCCGAGGCGTATTCCGCCGCCTCCCGGCCGGTGCGCAGATCGGGCTTGCTCACGATCTCGGCGAGGGCCACGCCGGCGCGGTTGTAATCCACCAGGGAGTGGGTGGAGCCGGCCAGGCGATCGCTGCCGGCGTGCACCAACTTGCCGGCGTCCTCCTCCATGTGCAGGCGCTCGATACCAATCGTTTTGGTATACGTTTGCTTGCCCTTCTCAGCGACCTCCACCTCGATCCAGCCGTCTTCGGCGATCGGCTCATCAAACTGGGAAATCTGGTAGTTCTTGGGCAGGTCGGGATAGAAATACTGCTTGCGATCGAACTTGCTGTGCTCGGCGATCTTCAGATTCAGCGCCATCGCCGCCTTCACCGCATACTCGAGCACCTTCTGATTGAGCACCGGCAACGTACCCGGCAGCCCGCACACCACCGGATCGATGTGAGTGTTGGGGTCGTCGCCGAAGGTGGTGGAGGCACAGGTGAAGATCTTGCTGGCGGTACCCAGCTGCACGTGGGTCTCCAGGCCGATCACGGCCTCCCATGCGGGGGACGCCGCCGCATCCTGCTGCCCTGCCGCCATGGTGCTGTTCCTGACCGATCTGGGCCGATCCTATGGAAGGGAGGCCAGCCACTCAGGAAGCCGGCTGACTGCTGCGGACCGGAAACCAACAGGCCTGCAGCCGGTCGAGGGCAGGCTGCTCCTCCCCGTCGCGGCCGGGCTTCACCTCCGCCAACGCCTCACAGAGCCCGTAGAGGCACCGCAGCTCATCCGGATCGCCGTTCAGGGCCAGCAGCTCCACGGCAGCAGCGAACTGCTCCGGGGTCGGGGCCTGCAGCCAGCGCAACTGGCTGGTGAGTTCGACCACGCTGAACGCAGGCCCAGCCTCCAGCTCCGAGAGGCGTCGACACAGATAGGTGGCGATCATCTCCTTCTCCCGTTGCTGGAACAGGCCGTCGGCACGGCCCAGGTGCAGCAGCACGGCCAACTCGGCGGCGAACTCCCGCTCCAGCGCCTCCAGCCGCCCCGCCCGACTGTGGGCGTAGCGCTCCAGCAGCAGCGCCGGCAGATCGTGCACCGTCGCGCCGCTCACGAGATCAATGCAGCTCTCGATGCGCTCCGCCTCGAAGGCCAGGTACGCACCGCTGAGGCTGCAATGGGCCGACAGCAGGGCTGCGCCACCCTCGCCATCGAGCTGGAACTGCTTGACCGTGATCCGACGCTCACGGCAGCTGCCATCGCCCTCGCGGTAGACGATCGCCAGGTCCAGATGGATCGGCCGGGGAGGCATGGGCCGCAGTGCTGCAACCCCCATCCTGCTGGGGGCCGGCGGCCTGGCAGCTGAAACACTGGAGTGCTGCCCGAAACCGACCCATCCATGCCTGCCGCTGCCCCGCCAGCCGTGCTGATCCTCGGTGGCGGACTGATGGGCCTGGCCATTGCCCACCAGCTGGCCCGCCGCGGCCTGGCCGTGACCGTGGTGAGCCGCCGACGCCGTGAGGCGGCCGGCTTCGTGGCCGCCGGCATGCTGGCCCCCCATGCCGAGGGACTCAGCGGCGACCTGCTGGCCCTGGGCCAGGCCAGCCTGGAGCGCCTCCCCGACTGGGTGGCCCAGGTGGAAGCCGACAGCGGTCTCACCTGCGGCCTGCGCCCCTGCGGCATCGTCGTGCCCTTCGCGTCGGCTGCCGAACGGGACCTCTATCCCACCGCCGCCTGGGGGGAGCCGCTGGAGCGGGCAGCCCTGGAACGGGAAGTGCCGGGAATCGGCCCGCGCTGGCAGGCCGGACTGCTGTTTGCCCAGGACGGCCAGATCGACAACCGCCGTCGGCTGATGCGGGCCCTGGAGCGGGCCTGTGCCGGCCTCGGGGTGTGCTTCCAGGAAGGGAGCGAGGTGGAGACGCTGGAGCGCGATGGCAGCGGGGCCTTGGTGGCCGTCCACCTGCGCACGGTGGAAGGGGAGCCGCAGCGGCTGCCGGCCCACCAGGCGGTGCTGGCCTGCGGCGCCTGGAGCGCCCGCCTGCTGCCGCAGCTGCCCGTGTTTCCGGTGAAGGGGCAGATGCTGTCGCTGCAGGGACCGCGCCAGGCCCTGCAGCGGGTGATCTTCGGCCCAGGCACCTATCTCGTGCCGCGGGCCGACGGGCTTCTGGTGGTGGGCGCCACGAGCGAGCCGGAAGCCGGTTTCGACCCCGGCCTCACCCCGGATGGACAGCGCTGGCTGCATGCGGGCATCGCCAGCCTGCTGCCCGAGGCCAGCAACTGGCCTCCGATGGAGCGCTGGTGGGGCTTTCGCCCCTGCACACCCGACGAAGGCCCCCTGCTGGGGGCCGGTCCGATTCCCGGGTTGTGGCTGGCCACGGGCCACCACCGCAACGGCGTGCTGCTGGCAGCGATCACCGCCGAGCTGGTGGCCGATGCCCTGGGCACGGGGCGACCAGGGCTGGGCACGCGCTGGCTGGACGCCTTCCGCTGGGATCGGTTCCCGCAGCCGGAGGCCGCCGCTAGCCCGGCGGGTTGAAGGCGCGCTCAGGCGCTGCTGCGACTGTCCTTGGGCAGGCCAAAGACAGGAACCTCCCCCGCCCCTTTCAAGGGCCAGTCCCCCATGAACTGCAAGGGAAGGGAGGCCTCCACCAGCGCAGCGGTGGCCCTGTCGCAGAGCACGGCGGCCTCCGGGAGCTGGCGGGTGAGGCTCTCCAGCCGGGCCGCCAGGTTCACCGTTTCACCGATCACGGTGAACTCCATCCGCCGGGGGCTGCCGATCTGGCCTGCCACCACCGTGCCGCTGGCCAACCCGATCCCATTGGCCAGGGGCTCCTCGCCGTCGGCCTGCCAACGCGCATTGAGGCGGTGGAGCGCCTCTCCCATCGCCACGGCGGCCCGCACGGCGGCCATCGCCTCCTCCTGCTCACCGCGGCTCACGGGGGATCCGAACACCGCCACCACGCAGTCGCCGATGAACTTGTCGATGGTGCCGCCATGGGCGGTGACCACCTCGACCATCTCGGCGAGATAGGCATTGAGCTGGGACACCAGGGCAGCCGTCTGTCCCGCCTCCGCGCGCCGCCGGGTGAGCGCGGTGAAGCCCTGGAGGTCGCAGAACAGAACCGTGACCGGCAGCGACTTGCCGCGCAGGATGGTGTCGGCCTCCTCGGGAGTGGCCAGGATTTCCGACACAACGCTGGGAGCGACATAGCGCTCGAAGGTGCGGCGCAGTCGGCGGCGCTCCCGGCCCTCCACGAGATAGGCGTCCACGCCATAGACCAGCGCCAGCGCCGCCAGGGCCGTGGCCGGCGCCAGCAGGGGCAGCCAGCGATGCCCCCAGCGCAGGGCGCCATAGCCAGCCAGCAGGATCAGGGTCAGCAGCCCGGCGAGCAGCCCCAGCCGCAGCCCCAGCGGCGTTGCCAGGCGCTGCATCCCCAGGACGGCCAGCAGCACCGGGGCCAGGGCCAGCAAGGCCCGGGACCACAGCCCTCCTGGCCAGGGGGCCAGCCCATCCCCGGCCAGGGAATTGGCCGTGGCGGTGGCCAGGGTCTCCAGGCCGGAGATCGGGCCAAAGGGCGTCGGCAGGCCCACGCCCCCCTGGTCCACCACGGGGCCCACCAGCACCACGGCGCCGGCGATGGAGCCCCGCAGGGGATGGTCCCGCCAGCGGGCGGGGTCGAGCACCTCCCAGGCCGAGAGTCGGGGGAACTGGGGTTCTGGTCCATAGACCTTGAGCTCCCGCTGGCGGTCGGGCTGCCGGCTGGGCAGGCCAGCCTGGCGGAGCACCGTGGTGCTCAGGGCCGGGAACGGCGGCAGGTCCCTGGAGGGAAGGAGTTCCGCGCCGAAGAATTCCGGATGGCGGATCGCTTCGCCGCGGCCCGGGGGAAGGATGTTCGACAGTCCGAGCCCGGGGCGGTCGCCGGGGGGGGGCTGGCTGGGCGAGGGTCCCGCTGAAGCGCTCGGGGAGCACCAGAACAAGACCCGTGCCGAACTGGGCATCGTCCGGTTCCATGAACTCGGCCGCCAGGGCGATGTGGCCGCGGTGGCGGCCCAGAGCTCCCAGCAGGGCGGCGTCATCGGCCGGCCCCCGGGCACTGGCGCCCTCGAAGACGACATTGAGCGCCACCGCCCGGGCACCGGCCCCGCGCAACCGCTCGACCAGGTCGGCATAGCGGGCCCTGGGCCAGGGCAGGGTGCTGGTGCCCGCCGCCCAGGCCGGAGGGTTCGGCTCATCGGCGAACCAATGCCCCTGCTGCAGGCTGGCGTCGTCGATGGCCACCACCACCACCCCCGGCGGCACGGGTGCGGGTCCGCGCAGGCGCAGGAACTCGGCCTCAACGATCCGCTCCCAGCTCCGCCAGACCAGGGGGGGGCGGGCCACCAGCAGGGCCGTGGCGGCCAGGATCAAGGCCGAACACAGACGGAGCCGGGCGGGACGGCTCAGGGGGCAACGGAGCCAGGGCACCCCTAGAAGGGGAGCAGCGGCAGGGGCACCAGCCCGCGGTTGCCACCGGTGCGCAGCAGCCCCAGCAGCAGACAGCTCCGGGGACGGACCCGAGCAGCATGGAGGTGAGAGCCTGCACCTTGGGCAAGGGGAAGAAAAAGCCCTGCAGCAGGTCACTGGCGAAATAGCGCCGGTAATCCGAGGACACGAGACAGCGCCGACTCTCCAGCTGGCCATCGGCCGCGAAACGAAGCACCTCCCGGTTGGCGGCCAGGGGAACCACCGAGGGCTTGCCGCTTTCGCCCAGGCTCGGTGAGAAGGTCATCATGCCGTCGAGCACGGCCACCTGGGTGGTCTGGTCGTCGAGCACTTCCACGACGTAATGGGTGCCCCGCACGCTCATCCGGATGCTGCCGACACAGGTGTCCTGCCTGCCCGAGACCAGCATCTGCCCATTCTGCAGACGACCACAGTCGGCGCCGAGACGCAGCTGGGAGTTCTTGCTGATACGGGCCTGGGCGCCGTTGCTCAGGGCAAGGCTGCCCCGGCTGTTGCCGGTGGTGATCACTTCGGGCCGGAAGGCCAGCTGATTCACCCGGGCCTGTTTGCGATCAATGAACAGCTCATTGCCGTCAAGGATCTCCTGCACGCGGGCATCGGGCCGGGGCCCCGCCACAGCCGCAAGCGGTGGAAGTGCTCCGCAGGACGCGGCCAGCAGGAGACCAGCCAGACAACCCCGCCGACCACCCCGGCACGTCGTTCACGAAGCACGCATCGAAGGAGAAGCGGCCACGACACAGCGGGGCAGACGCCCACTAGGCAAAGTGTCCGGACGGAACTGTTCACTGCTCACACTTCTGCAGTGGGCGGCGCAGGCCGCGCAGTCCGTAGACCGCCATGGGCTCGGCCCAGCCCTTGAGACGGTGCTCCCCCAGGGGATCTGCGTCGAGCTGATCCGCCAGCAGGGCATGCACATCGGCGCTGATCAACACCGGATAGTCGGGAAACTGGCGGGTGAGCCCCTCCAGCCGACTGGCCAGGTTCACGGCGGCCCCCACCACCGTGAACTCCAGCCGCTCGCTGGAGCCCAGGTTGCCGGCGATCACATCCCCCAGGTGGATGCCGATGCCCTGACGGAGGGTGGGCTCCCCCCGGGCGAGCAGCTCGGCGTTGAGCCGCTGCAGCGACGCCTGCATCGCCAGGGCGGCTCGCACCGCCGCCAGGGCTTCCAACGCATCACCGCGACTGCGGGGCACCCCGAACTCCGCCATCAGGGCGTCGCCGATGAACTTGTCGAGCAAGCCGTTCTCCGCCATCACGGCCGCCGCGATCGCCTCGAAGTAGCGGTTCAGGAGGGCGAACAGCGCCTGGGGTTCCAACTGGCCGCTGAGCACCGTGAAGCCCACCAGGTCGGCGAACAGCACCACACAGCGGGTGCGGGTTCCCCCGAGCTGGGTCCCGAGGGGGCCGGGCTCCCGCAGGATGTCGGCCAGCAGGGCGGGCGACACACGCCGGGCCAGCACCTGATGGAGGTAGGCCCGCTCCCGGCTTTCCACCAGCCACTGCCCACCGGCGCGCGTGCCACCACCCAGCAGGGGAGCGGCGACCAGGGCCGTCACCGGCAGCCACCAGCCCGCCAGCCAGGCCAGGGCCACCCCACCCAGCCCTCCTGCCGCCAGGGCGAGGGCCGTGGTTGCGGTGCCGGCCGCGGTGCCCGGCCGGGCCAGCCCCGCCAGGGCCACGAGCCCCCAGGCCAGAAGCAGCCCCGCACTGAAGGCCGGCTGCGGAGTCCGGAAACCGCGCCCCTCGAGCACCGTGGCCAGCGCCGCCGCCTGCAGCTCCACGCTGCTCAGGGGACCGAAGGGTGAGGGGCGCCGGTCGGCAAGCCGGGAGGGGGTATGCCCCAGCAGCACGATCCGGTTGCGCCAGAAGCCGGGTGGTTGCTGCAGCACCTGCCAGGCCGGCACCACGGGCACGGTGCCGCTGGGCCCGGGGAAGTCAATGCCCAGGCTGGCTGGCGGCGGCTGGCGACCGGCCGCCACCCAGGCCAGGGCCGGGGGATGGGGGAGGGGGAAGCCAGCGAGCGCCTGGCTCTGCCAGCGCTGGCCGGGGATGGCCTCAATGACCCCATCCGGGCCCTCCAGCAGGGCATCCAGACCAACCGCACCCAAGGAATTGACGGGCCGGCGCAGCTGCAACAGCTCGAGTCCGGAGACCGGATCGGGCTCCACGCCATAGCCGGCTGGCAGCACCAGGCGCTGCCGCCAGGGCTGCAGGCGACTCCGGAAGGCCCGATCGTCGGCGGGGCCAAAGCTGCTGGGGTGGGGATAGAGCAGCGTGAACACCACCCGTTGCGCTCCCTGCTCCAGCAGGAGAGCCGCCAGCTCCGCCTGCAGGCCCCTGGGCCAGGGCCAGGGAGTCCCCATGCGCCGCCACAGGGCAGAACGCTCGACCTCCTGCTTCGACAACCGCTCGCCCAGGGTCAGGGAGGCCTCATCGATCTCCAGGATCACCAGCTCCGGCGGCGGACGGCGCGGGCCGCGCAGGCGAAAGGCCAGAGCCCGCCAACCGGCATCGAGCCTCTCCATCGCTGGACTGGCCACCAGCGTGGCCAGCAGCACGGCCGGCCAACCCCAACGCAGCAGCGGCGGGCCCCGCCTGCCCTCCTGCCCCACCAGGGTGCCAGGACTCTGCTGGGGGCTGGTCATCAGCGCTGCAGTCCCAGCTCCCGTTCCAGCACCGGCAGGGTCTCCATCGGTGCGGTGAAGCCATTGAGCAGGATGCTCTGGGCCCGGCGTGTGCGGAGCTCGGCCTGACCCAGGCGTCGCGGCCCCTGCCAGGCCTGGGGCCCCTGCGAGCCGGCCGACGCCGCCCAGGTGAGCTGTTCCCCACTCCGCAACACGAAGCGCTCACCGGTCTCGGTGCGCACCTGCACCTCCCCTTCCCAGCTGAACACCTTCACCGCCGCCGCGCTGACCTCCAGGAACACCGTGGTGCCAACGATCGACGCGGTGCCGACACGGGTCTTGACCCGCAGGGGCGCCCCACCACCGGAGCCGGGATTCACCCAGGCGATGATCTGGCCCCGCTGCAGATCCAGCCCTGACGAAGCCAATCGGAGCAGGGCATCGCCGCCCAGCCTGAAACGGCGGCCGTCGGCGAGCTCGACCTGGAGACGGCCGGGCTTCTGGGTGCGCAGGACCGTGTCGGGCAGGAGGTTCTGGCCGATTCGGGCGTCGGTCTCAGTGCGACCGGGAAGACGCACAAAGGCCGGACGGGTGGGGACGTCCACGATCCGGGGCAGGCTCCCCTGGCCAGCAGGAGGGGCTGACGGAGCGCAGCCCGCGAGAGCCACGGCCAGCACCATGACCCTGAGCGGCCTGAAACGGTGCTGGCGAGACGACACGGGGAAAGCCGAAGCTTTCCCCAGGCTGCTGACTCAGCCCTCGACGCGCCACACCTGATCAGCGGGGGTCCAGTCGCTCAGCTCGGAGGGCTGGAACCAGAGGCCGATCTCGAACGCGGCAGTTTCGGGAGCGTCGGAGCCGTGGATCACGTTGCGGCCGATGTTCACGGCCAGGTCGCCGCGGATGGTGCCGGGTTCAGCCTCGAGGGGCTTGGTGGCGCCGATCAGCTTGCGGGCGCTGGCGATCACGCCGTCGCCTTCCCACACCATCGCCACCACGGGGCCGGAGGTGATGAACTCCACCAGACCGGCGAAGAAGGGGCGCTCGCGGTGCACGCCGTAGTGGCTCTCGGCCAGCTCACGGCTGGGGGTGAGCTGCTTGAGGCCCACCAGCTTGAAGCCCTTGCGCTCGAAGCGGCCGAGGATCTCCCCCACCAGGCCGCGCTGCACGCCATCGGGCTTGATGGCAACAAAAGTGCGTTCAGCAGCCATGGAAACAGAAGGTTCGGATCCGGCCCATCGTCCGCGGCGGGGCTGCCGCTTGGCAAGCACAACTCTGGCGGTGGTCGTCAGCCCTCTTCCCCAGCCCATGACCGCACCACCCCCCTGATGACGGCAGACTCCAAAATCAGGGCGTATCCGCACCTGCAGTGCCTGTGGTGACCGCTCCTTCCGCCAGCGCAGGCCAACGCCATGACTGGAGCGTCGCCGACAGCGCCGAGCTCTATGGCCTCAACCGCTGGGGGGATCCCTACTTCGCTGTGAACGCCCGCGGCCACGTGTGCGTGCAGCCCCAGGGGGAACGGGGCGGCAGCCTGGATCTGGTGGACCTGGTGCAGGGGCTGGAGGGCCGCAACCTGGGCCTGCCGCTGCTGATCCGCTTCGACGACATCCTCGAAGACCGGCTCGAGCGACTGCACGCCGCCTTTGAGCGCGCCATCGCCCAGTACGGCTACGCCGGCCGCTACCAGGGCGTGTTTCCGGTGAAGTGCAACCAGCAGCGCCATGTGGTGGAGGAGCTGGTGGCCTGCGGCAAGCGCTGGCATTTCGGCCTGGAGGCCGGCAGCAAAGCCGAGCTGCTGATCGCCCTGTCGCTGATCGACGACCCCGAGGCGCTGCTGATCTGCAACGGCTACAAGGATCAGCGCTACATCGAGACGGCGATCCTGGCCCGCCGCCTCGGCCGCCAGCCGGTGGTGGTGATCGAGCAGGCCGACGAAGTGGAGCGAATCATCGCCGCCAGCCGTGAGCTGGGAGCCGCGCCGTTCATCGGCATTCGCGCCAAGTTGTCGAGCCGCAGCACCGGCCGCTGGGGCAGCTCCGTGGGCGAGAAAGCCAAGTTCGGCCTGTCGATTCCCGACGTGCTGGCCACGGTGGAGGCCCTGCGCGCCGCCGGGCTGCTGGACGACCTGCGCCTGCTGCACTTCCACGTGGGCAGCCAGATCAACGACATCGCCGTGCTCAAGGACGCCCTGCAGGAAGCCGGGCAGATCTACGTGGAGCTCACCAAGCTGGGCGCGCCGATGGGCTTTCTCGATGTGGGCGGCGGCCTCGGCATCGACTACGACGGCAGCCGCACCGCCAGCGCCGCCTCCACCAATTACTCGCTGCAGAACTACGCCAACGACGTGGTGGCCACGGTGCGCGAGTGCTGCGAGCCCCATGGGGTGCCGGTGCCCACGCTGGTGAGCGAGAGCGGCCGGGCCCTGGCCAGCCACTTCTCGGTGCTGGTGTTCAACGTGCTGGGCTCAGGCAGTGTGCTGGGCGGTGGCTGCGCTGCAGGTGGCGGTGCTGCAGGTGGAGCGGCCGACGAGCCGCTGATCGTGCGCAACCTGCGCGAGACCCTGGGCGCCATTACCGCCCTGGGCGCCGGCGACCCCGACAGCCTGGCCCGGTTGCAGGAGGCCTGGAACGACGCCATCAAGTTCAAAGACGACGCCCTGGCCGCCTTCCGCCTGGGCTACCTGAACCTGCCCCAGCGCGCCGCTGCCGAGCAGCTCACCTGGGCCTGCGCCGAGGCGATCGTGGCCCGCCTGCCCCAGGACGGCAGCCCCCAGAACGGCCCCGTGCCCGATGAACTCAAGGCCCTGCAGGCCGCCCTGGCCGGCACCTACTACGCCAACCTCTCGGTGTTCCGCTCGGCCCCCGACACCTGGGCGATCGAGCAGCTGTTCCCGGTGATGCCGATCCACCGGCTCAACGAACGGCCCACCCAGCTCGGCCACTTCGCCGACCTCACCTGCGATTCCGACGGCAAGCTCGCCCGCTTCGTGGGCAACGGCCAGGTGAAGCCCCTGCTGGAGCTCCATGCCCTGCGCCCCGGCGAGCCGTACCTGATCGGCCTGTTCCTGGGCGGCGCCTACCAGGAGGTGATGGGCAACCTGCACAACCTGTTCGGCAGCACCAATGCGGTGCACATCCGCCTCACCAGCGGCGGTGGCTACCGGCTCGACCACGTGGTGCGGGGCAACACCAACGCCGAGGTGCTCGAAGCGATGGAACACGACCCGGAGCTGCTGCTGGAGCGGCTGCGCCTGGCCAGCGAAGCGGCGATCGGCCGCGGCGACCTGCGGATCAGCGACGCCCGCCGGCTGATGGACCACCTGGAGACCAGCCTGCGGCAGACCACCTACCTGCAGAACTGAGCCTCACCACAAGGGCAGGTCGAGCCAGCTGCAGGCCAGGCCCGTCCACCCCAGCTTGCAGAGCAGATGCAGGGCCTGATCCGGCCCAAGGCGGAACCAGCCGCGGCACTTGAGGTGATCGATCAGGGCATGCACCAGCCATTCGGCCAGGCCCAGCTGGGGCAGGCCGGTGATCACGGCCACCAGGAACCCATGGATGCCGGCATGGGCGACAAGCCACCACGGCCAGGGCAGGGTGTGATCGCGGCCGGCACACTTCTCCACCCCCATGCGATCGCTCTGCAGGCCGAAATCGCCGAGGAAATGCCCCATCGCCAGGAGAGCGAGCAGGGCGGCGCCCGAGGTGGTCGGCATGGCGGCGGGACGAGGGGGCAGCGGGGGAGCTGGGCTTCCTCAGCTTGACGGTTCGGGCTGCCCCGCACCAGAGCCGGCCGCCGCCCACACCCCGAAGACCTCGGTGGGCTCGAGCCCCTTGATCTCCTGCACGCCGAAGCTGCGCAGGCTGAAGCCCGGCTCTCCAGCAAGCAGGCCGGCGGTGGCGGCATCGATGCACACCGCCGCATCCAGACGGCGGGTGAGGCCCTCGAGGCGGCTGGCCAGATTCACCGTGTCGCCGATCACGGTGAACTCCAGCCGCTGGGGGCTGCCGATCTGACCGGCGAGCACCTCCCCGGAAGCCAGCCCCACGCCGCTGGCGAGGGGGTCCAGCCCCTGTTCACGCCAGCTGGCATTGAGGCTGTCCAGCCGGACCCGCATCGCCAGCGCACAGCGCACGGCCGCCGCCGCCTCCTGTTCCACGCCGCGCCCCACCGGCGAGCCGAACACGGCCATCACCGCATCGCCGATGAATTTGTCAACCGTGCCGCCGTGGGCCGTGATCACCTCGACCATGGCGCCGAGATAGGTGTTGAGCTGGCGCACATGCACCTCGGTCTCGCCGGCGGCACTGCGGCGGCGGGTGAGCTCGGTGAACCCCTTGAGATCAGAGAACAGCACCGTCACCTTGCGCACGCGACCGCGCAGGATGCCCTGGGCCGCAGCGGGATCCGCCAGGATTTCGGCCACCACGCTGGGGGCCACGTAGCGCTCGAAGGTGCGGCGCAGGCGGCGCCGTTCCCGCCCCTCCCGCAGGTAGGCATCCCCGCCGTAGATCAAGCCCAGGAGCACCAGACCGCTGGCTGGGGACAGCAACGGCAGCCAGCGCTGCTGGCTGCTGAGCATCAGCCAGGCCGCCAGCACCTGGCCAGCCAGCACCGCCGCCACCACCCCCAGCCGCCAGGGCAGGGAAGAGCGCACCAGGGCCAGCCCGGCCGCCGCCGCCACGCCTGCAGCCGCCAGCAGGGCCCGGGACCAGGGGGTGAAAGGCCAGGGGGCCAGACCGTCGCCGACCAGGGAATTGGCAACAGCGGTGCCCAGCACCTCCAGGCCGGAGAGCGTGCCGAAGGGCGTGCTGTGGCCCGCCTCCCCCTGGGAGACGACGGGACCCACCAGCACCAGGGCACCACGCACGGCCGGCCGCAGGGGCTGGCGGGACCAGCGCTTGGGGTCGAGCACCTCCCAGGCGGGAATGCGGCGCAGCTGCCCCTCCGGGCCATAGACCTGCAACTCCCGGGCCGCATCCGGCTGCAGGCTGCGCCGGCCGGCCAGCTGCAGCAGACGTGCCGCCAGAGATGGGGGAGAGTCGACCCCCTGGGATTCGAGGGCGGCGGGATAGACCGCGGGATGGCGCAGGGGCTGGCCCGGGGAGGGGTGGAGGAGGTTGGTCACCCCCAGGGGCAAGGTGCTGGGCACAGCCGCCTGGAGAGCCTCAGGACGCACGAGCACCAGCCCACCGGCCCCCTGGTTGTCCTGGGGCTCCAACCACTCGGCAGCCAGGGCGATCCGCCCCGAATGGCGGCGCAGCACGGCGACCAGGGCCGCATCATCGCCAGGACCCTGACCACTGGGGCCTTCGAAGACCACGTTGATCGCCACCGCCGCCGCCCCGGCCTGGAGGAGGGTCTCGCAGAGGCGGCCGTAGGCGGCGCGGGGCCAGGGCAGCCGGCCGATACCCTGGGCCCAGGGTGGGATCTCGGCCGCCCCGTCCTGGCCCTGCGCAAACCAGTCCCCCTGCTGGAGGGTGGCGTCATCAATGGTGACCAGCACCACGGCTTCAGGGGCAGGCCGTGGACCACGCCACTGGAGCAGCTGGGCATCGAGGTTGCGCTCCCACACCCGCAGCCGCGGCCCCGGCCAACCCGCGGAGACCCCCGCCCAGCAGGCCGTCAGGGCGGAGAGCAGCAGCAGCACCCCACGGCGGCCCACGGTGCGTCAGCCGGGCTCAGAAGAACCCGAAGCCGAAGCCCCGGAAGGAGGGCCCCGCCGGGCTCACCGGCAGGGAGGGAATGGGCACGCTGGGCAGATTGGAGCGCAGGAAGCTCTCCAGAGCTGCCTGGGCAGGGAGGGGCAGCTTGAAGCCCTCGAACAGCGGACCATTGAGGATCTGGGTGTAGTCGCCACTGCTGAGGGCCAGGATCGTGAGCACCACCCCCTCGGGAGAGAGCCGTAGCCGTTGACCGGCCTGCAGGGTGGTGGCCGGCTTCTCGGGGATGGGCTCGCCCTCCCGGGTGGGCTGCACCTCCACCTCTCCCTCAAGGACGGAGATCTCGGTGTCGCCGGCCTCGTTCACCTCGATCACATAGTTGGTGCCACGCACGCTGAGGCGGGCGGAGCGGGTGCAGCCCGCCTGTTTGCCGGAAACCAGCACCTGGCCCTTGTCGAGCACGAAGCAGGCACTGCCGAGCCGCAGCTGCGACTGGCGGTTGAGCCGACCCACCGCACCGCCATCGAAGGCGAGCTGGCCGCGACTCTTGCCGGTGGAGATCAGCTGGGGAGAGCGGGCCTTCTGCTTGACGCGGGCCTGTTCCCGATCGATGAACAGCTCCTTGCCATCCAGGATCTCCTGCACCACGGCCGTCTGGCTCTGCTGCGCCGCAGCCGGCAGGGGCGTGAGGGCGGCGACCGCAAGCAGGGCGAACGCCCCCGGGAACAGGCCAGGGAGCGGCCAGGGCTTGAGACGCGGCCTGCCGCAGGCAGACCTCCGGCGGAGAGAGGGCACGACTGCTCCCAGCTCAGGTCGGGACCATTGTGACGCGAGGGTGCGGCACGGCCCCTCAGCTGGCACAGAAGCGCACAAACAGGGAGAGCCGGTCGGTGGGCTGGGGTAACTCGGCCGGATCAAAGGGGGCGGCCTCGGCAGCCATGCCGCGCAGCATCACCGGCCGGAGGTCATGACCCTCCTGCCGAACCTCCAGGGGCTCCAGCCGGCTGCGCCCCACGGCTGCGGCCAGCTCCCGCGCCTGGGCCAGCGCATCCTGGTAGGCCGCGCGCAGCAGGCGAGCCCGCACCGCGGGCACGGCGGCGGGATCGGCTTCCGCCGTCACGGGATTGAGGCGCACGCCCTCCAGCGCACCCACCCCACGCACGAAGGCCTGCAACCGGGCTGGTGCCAGCTGCCCGCTCACCTGCAGGTTGGCCACCACCCGTTCTCCGCTGGCAGGGGGCTGCTGGGACCGCTGCCAGGTGATCGGGGAGCTGACGCGCAGATCCTGCACCTGCAACGCCTGGAGGCGTTCGCGCACGGCCGCCAGCCGCCGCTGCAGGGCCGCCAGAGCACCATCGGCATCGGCGGCCTCGGCCTCCAGCCCCAGGGAGACGGCCAGGCGCTGGGTGTCGCGCTTGAGCTCCGCATTGCCGCGCGTCTCGAGCAGGGCTCCACGGCACTGCAGCTGCACCTGCACCTGGGACCTGGACGGGGTGAGCGCACCCGCGCCCAGCACCAGCCCCAGGGGGAGGAGCATCAGGGGCCGCAGCCTCGGCAGCCGGCAGGACGACAGGCGTGGAATGGAGGCCATGGCACCACGGGAGGTCTGGCTCCATGCTGGGGCCAGCTGGACAATTCGCCGCCGGCCATGGCCCTGCTGCAACGGTTGCTTCCGGCGCTCCTGGCCGCTGCCCTCCTCCTGCTGCTGCATCGCCTGGTGCAGCCCCAGCTCCGCCGCCGTGCCCTGGGGCAGCTACCGCTGGGCCTGATCGCCCTGGCTCTGCTGAGCTGGAGCCTGCTGCCCATCGTGGAGGCCCTCGGGCTGCCCGGCGAGTACCGGCGCTGGCTGGGCCTGGCCGATGAGCTGTTGATCAGCTACGCGGCGCTGCGCCTGGCGCTGTGGCTGGGCCTGGAGCTGCCGGGGGGCCTGGGGTGGTGGCGGCGACCACGGGAACTGCTGCTGCAGTTGCTGATGCTGGGGGGCGGGGCCCTGCTCACCGTGCTGGTGGTGCGGGAGTCGGCCCGTTTCGACCTGGTGGGACTGGTGACCACCTCCGCGGTCCTCACCGCGGTCGTGGGCTTCGCCGCCCAGGAAACGCTCAAGGATCTGTTCGCCGGCCTGGAACTGCAGCTGGGTGACGATTTCGCGGTGGGGGACTGGCTGGACGTGGGCCAGGGGGTGCAGGGCCTGGTGGAGACGATCACCTGGCGCGACACCCAGCTGCGCACCCTGGACGGCTGCCGGCTGATCATTCCCAACAGCCGGATCACGGCCGAAGTGATCAGCAACCGCTCGGCGAGCGGCGTGGCCAGCAACCGCTTCGAGATCGGCCTCGACTACGACTACCCCCCCGCCCAGGCCCGGTCCCTGCTGGAGGGGGTGCTGCACCAGCACCCGCTGGTGCTGCCCACACCGGCACCCCGGGTGCGCATCAAGAGCTTCGCTGACAGCGCCATCACCTACGAACTGCAGGTGTGGCAGCGGGACATGGGCCAGCGGGCCGAGCTGGACCTGCGCAGTGCCCTGCTGGAGCAGATCTGGTACGCCCTCCAGCGCGCCGGCCAGAGCATCCCCTTCCCGGTGCGGGAGCTCCAGCCCCGCCGGCGCCACCACAGCCCGGCCCCTGCCGAGACCAACGGCGCTCTCGAACTCAGCGGGCTGTTCCAGGTGCTGCCGTTGCAGCAGCGGCAACAACTGGCGCTGGCTGGGAGGGTGCTGCGCTTCGGCCCCGGAGAAGCGATCGTCTGCGAAGGGGATGCTGGCGACTGCCTCTACCAGGTGCTGAGCGGGCGGGTGGAAGTGCTCAAGACCATCGCCCCGGGCCGGCAGGTCTCGGTGCGGGAGCTGGAGTCGGGTGACCTGTTCGGGGAAATGACCCTGCTGCTCGACACCCCGCGCACGGCAACGGTGCGGGCCCTGGAGGAATGCCGGCTGCTGCAGCTCGACCGGGGGGCCCTCGCGCCCCTGCTGCAGTCCCAACCGGAACTGCTGGAGCAACTGGCCGAGCTGGTGAGCCACCGCCGCCAGGCGCTCGATCAACTGCAGCAGGTGGAGAGCGGGGCGCCAGACAGCAGCCTGCTGGGGACGATGCGCCGGCTGTTTCAGGCCGTCACAGGCAGCAGCTCGGCTGACGCATGAGGCCCTCCGCGGCCTCCCGCGGCGAATCGGTGGGCTGCAGCCAGGCGTTGCAGCAGCCTTCCGCCCCCCAGCCATCGGGGCCATCGCACCAGCCCTCCAGCCGCAGGCGGCTCCCCATCAGCACCAGCTGAAAGGTCCAGTGACGGCGGGCATGAATCACAAAGGTGCTGGCCATGGCGCACCTCCATTGCATGGGGATACCCAAAGAGTTCCCCAGCTGTCCCCAACCGCCACAGGCTGGGAACAGTTGGCGGAGTGGTCGGCACCCCAGGGAGCCACTTCAGCCCTGGCCTGAAGCCCCCAACTCAGCCACCAGCTGCTCGCGCGCCTGGGCCAGCGCCCCATCCAGGGCCGCGCCATCGCGGCCACCGGCCTGGGCCAGGTTGGGCCGGCCGCCGCCGCCGCCGCCGCAGAGCTTGGCGATGCCACCGATGAAGGCGCCGGCCTTGGGCCCCGCCCCGATCACCGCCTTGCCGAAGGCCGCCACCAGGATCACCTTGGCCAGATCGGCCGGATCGGGCAGGCCGCCGAGCACCACCGCCGCCCCATCGCCCAGCTGGTCGGCCAGGCCCTGGGCCGCCGTCTGCAGGCCGGCCCCATCCACGCCATCGAGGCGGGTCACCAGGAGTTGGAACGACACACCGTCGGCGGAGGTGCCCACCGCTTCCGCCCGGGCCGCCAGCGCAGAGGCCTTCGCCGCGGCCAGCTCGCCGCGGGCGGCCGCCAGGGCTTTCTGGGTGACCTTGAGCTCGTCGGCCAGCTGGCCCACCCGCTCCACGATCTCGCCGGGCTGGGCCTTGAAGCGCTCGGCCAGGGGCTTCACCACCGCCTCCCGCTCCTTGAGATAGGCCAGCACCGCCGGGCCGGCCACCGCTTCGATGCGGCGGATGCCGGCGGCCACGCCGCTCTCGGCCACGATCTTGAACACGCCGATCTCGGCGGTGTTCGCCACGTGGGTGCCGCCGCAGAGCTCCATCGACACGCCGGGCACATCCACCACCCGCACCACATCGGCGTACTTCTCGCCGAACATCGCCACCGCCCCGGCGGCCTTGGCCTGCTCGATCGCCATCTCCGCCACCTCAAGGCTGTGGGCCTCACTGATCCAACCGTTGATCAGGGACTCGATCGCCTCGAGCTCCTCAGCGGTCACAGCGCGGGGGCAGTGGAAGTCGAAGCGCAGGCGGTCGAAATCCACCAGCGAGCCGGCCTGGCCGATGCCCGGATCCACCACCTGCTTGAGGGCTGCCTGCAGCAGGTGGGTGGCGGTGTGGTTGGCCTGGGCGCGGCGCCGGCAGGCGGCATCCACCCGGGCGGTGAGCAGGTCGCCCACCGCAATCTGGCCGCGCTCCACCCGGCCGCTGTGCACAAAGACCGAGCGGTTGCGGCTCACCCCCTCAATGCTCACGATCACGCCCGCATCCACGCTGGTCTGATCGCCACCGCCCAGCAGCACGCCGCGGTCGCCCACCTGGCCGCCGCCCTCTCCGTAGAAGGGGGTCACATCGAGCACCAGCTGCACCTGATCACCGGCCGTCGCCCGTTGCGCCGGCTCGCCGTTCACCACCAGAGCCAGCACGCAGCTGGGGTGCTCCAGCGCTTCGTAGCCCTTGAAGGCGGTGGCTTGGGCGGCGGCGGCAACCTGGTCGATCGCCTCCTGCAGGGTGAGGTCGATGCTCACCGCCGCGGCCTTGGCCCGCTGGCGCTGCGCCTCCATCGCCGCCTCGAAGCCGGCGACATCCACCGTGAGGCCATGCTCCTCGGCAATCTCCTCGGTGAGCTCCAGCGGGAAGCCGTAGGTGTCGTAGAGCTCAAAGGCCTGCTCGCCTGAGATCTGCTTGGGCTTTGCCGCCAGCACCTCCGCCAGCAGCTTCTCGCCCCGCTCCAGGGTTTCCAGGAAGCGGGCCTCCTCGCGCTGCAGCTCCGCCAGGATCACCTCGCGGCGCTCCAGCAGCTGCGGATAAGCGGCCTGCATCAGGGCGATCGACGCCTCGCCCATCGCCGTCAGGAACGGCTTGTCGATGCCGAGGAGCCGTCCGTGGCGCACCACGCGGCGCAGCAGCCGGCGCAGGATGTAGCCGCGGCCCAGGTTGCTGGCGGTCACGCCATCGCAGATCAGCTGGGTGATGGCGCGGCTGTGATCGCCGATCACCTTGAGGCTGGTTTTGCCCTTCTCCTCGAGGGCGCGGTAGTCGACCCCCGCCAGAGCCGCCGCCGTTTCGATCAGCGGGTAGATGAGATCCGTTTCGTAGTTGTTGGGCACCGCCTGCAGGATCTGCGCCATGCGCTCCAGACCCATGCCGGTGTCGATGTTGCGGTTGGCCAGCGGCGTGAGGGTGCCCTCCGCGTCGCGGTTGTACTGCATGAACACCAGGTTGTAGAACTCGATGAAACGGCTGTCGTCTTCGAGATCGATGCCGTCGTCGCCGCGTTCGGGCTTGAAGTCGTAATAGATCTCCGAGCAGGGGCCGCAGGGGCCGGTGGGGCCGGAGGCCCAGAAGTTGTCGGCCTCATCCATGCGGATGATCCGCTTCGGATTCACCCCCACAACCTCACGCCAGATCGCCTCGGCTTCGTCGTCCTCGCGGAACACACTCACCACCAGGTTCTTCGGGCTGAGGCCGAACACGCCTGTGCTCAGCTCCCAGGCCCACTGGATCGCCTGCTCCTTGAAGTAGTCGCCGAAGGAGAAGTTTCCGAGCATCTCGAAGAACGTGTGATGCCGCGCCGTGCGGCCCACGTTCTCAATGTCGTTGGTGCGGATGCACTTCTGGGAACTGGTGGCCCGGGGCGCCGGCCGCTCCGCCTGGCCCAGAAACACCGGCTTGAAGGGCAGCATGCCGGCGATGGTGAGCAGCACCGTGGGGTCGTCCGGCACCAGGGAGGCGCTGGCCATGGGTTTGTGGCCGCGCTGCTCGTAAAACGACAGGAAGGCCGCGCGGATCTCGGCGCCGCTGCGGGGGCGGCCGGCGCCGGCTGAGCCCCCTGCGGAGGAGGCGGCGGAGGGAGCGGCGGCCATGGCGGAGCAGTTCAGTCCTGAAGGGGCATGATCGCTCAGCGCAGTGCCCGCGGCAGGCTGCGGCGGTAGGCCAGGAACAGGGCCCGAGCCTCATCGCGCAGCTCCTGATCCAGCACCAGTCCCCGATCGGCCGGCGGAGCCTGGGGGGCGAACACCTCCTGCCAGCGGCACCCCCAGACCCGCTGGGCGAAGCGCTCATTGGCCGGGCCCAGCCCCGCCTCCAGCCGCAGGAGCGCCCGGGGCTGCCAGCCGTTGAAGCGCTCCTCCACCCAGCCGCGCCGGCGCGCCAGGGCACGGATCTGCTCCACGAGGCGGTTGAGTCCCTGCTCGGCAATCAGGCGGTCGCGGCGGAGGGGGAGGGTGTCGAGCTCCCGGTTGAGCAGATAGGCCAGGCCCAACCCCCGCCGCCCCAGCTGCTCGTTGGCCTGGCTGGCCGGTGCCGGCCGCCAGGCGCCCACAGGCAGGCCGAGCAGCTCCAGCAGCTGCTCGAATGGATCCCGGCGGCGGGGCGCCAGCGGCAGAAAACTGGCGCGCACCCCGGCCTGCTGCAGCAGCGCCCCGTAGCGCTGTTCCGGATCCAGCACCAGCGGGGCCATCCGGATCCAGCGCCGCCGCGCCGGACCGCGCAGGCGGCGGCCGGCCAGCTGGGCGCGCACATAGGCCGGGAAGGAGGGGGCGCCGTAGAGGCGCCCGAGGCCATGGGCATAGAAGGAGTTGAGGAGCTCCGCCTGGGGACGCACCACACTGAGCACGTGAAGGGCAAAGCCCGCCTCTTGGCTCAGGCGCTGCAGCCGGGCGAGGGCCGTGCCATCCGACACCAGGGGAGCGAAGTGCTCGGCGCTGAGCAGCAGATCGCCGTCCCAGCGGCGATGGCGGGCGAGGAGCTGCTCCAGCGCCTCAAAGCGACCCGCCTGCAGGGCCCGCGCCAGCTGGCGGTGGGAGTGCTCCCCCCAGGGGGTGGGGTAGCGCAGACCCTGGCGTTCCAGGGCCCGGCGGTTGGCCTGCAGGCGGGCCTGCAGATAGGTGCTGGCGGTCTTGTGGGGACCGGCATGCAGGTGCAGGGTGCGCCGCAACGGTCTCTCACGCATGGACCCGAACACGTGCTCTGCCAGGCATGATCGCCCAGCACAGGCCCAGCGTCCCAGGGTGCCCGCGTGAGTCAGGACTCCAGCCCGCCGTCCCGCCAGCAGCTGCGCCTGCAATCGATCGCCTGGGCCCTGGGGGCCGGCCTCACGGCCCTGGTGCTGGGCATCCCCCTGGGCCTGGAACCGGCCCTGCGGGCGGGAGGCTGCGGCTTCTTCTACGGCCTGCTGGCCTTCCACCTACAGCGGGTCGATCCGGATGACAGCCACCTGCAGGCGGGGCTGGTGGGGGCCGTCTGCGGCATCCACAGCCTGGGACTGCCGCCCGTCACCCCCTGGCCGGGGGGAGAGCCCCTGCCGGCCGCAGTGCTGAGCGTTGCGCCAACTGTGATGATGGGGCTCATCCGTGCCTGGCTGCCGCTGGTCGGCGCTGCCCTGCTGCTGCACCTCACGCGGCTGCTGCTGCCACTCGGTTCCCTGTCGGCCCGCCGGCCCTGAACACCCTGGGATGACCCTGCTGCATGCCACCTGGCTGTTCCCCCCCGAAGGGCCCGGGGGACGCCTGTTTCTGTGGGGCGACACCTGGAAGGCCATCAGCCCGGTGCAGCCGGGCCGCAGCGCCCCCGAGCATCCCCTCGCCCTCACGCCGGACGAGGTGGCCGACTGGCTCGACGACAACGGCTACTGGAGCGAGGCCCTGCGACCGGCCCGGGCCACCCTCACCCTCCCCAGCCGCACCCAGGCCGCCCGCGGCCGCCGCAGCGCCGGCGATCAGCCCTGGAGTGGCCTGCCCCTGCAATCGGGCGAGCCCATCCCCCGCCAACTGGAATGGTGGCCCTGGCAGGTGGAGGGCTGGGCCCTCGACCCCGCCGGGGCCGCGGAATGGCTGAGCGGCCTGCCCCTGGCCAGCGGCCACCCGGACATGGGCGATGACCTGCGCTGGTGGACCCATCTGCAGCGCTGGGCCCTCAGCCTGATCGCCCGCGGCCGCTGGCTCCCCCAGATCGAGGACGGCCGGGCCCGCTGGCTGCCCCTGCTCAACCGCGAGGGCGACCGGCGCCGCCTGGAGGAACTGGCGGTGGGGCTCCCCCAGGTGGCCACCTGCGCCCTGGCCGCGGGTCCGGAAGGCGATCCCGCCCTGGCCTGCCGGCGCCCGGGCAATGGCCGGCTGCGGGTGGCCAGCCTGCTGGAGGCCCTGCTCGATGGCCAGCTGCGGGCCGGCTTCAAACCCGACAGCGATGGCCTCGATCCCCTGCTGCTCGCCTGGCAGAAGGCCCTGGGCAAAGGGGATGGCCAGCTGCACCTCGACGAGGAGGAACTGGAACGCCTCACGATCGCCACCCACCACTGGCGGGAGGCGGTGGCGGGCCGGGTGGCGCCGGCGCGCGCCTGCCTGGAGCTGTTCACCCCCGCCGAGGGGGACGAGCTGTGGGACGTGCGCTTCAGCCTCCAGGCCGAGGCCGACCCCAGCCTGCGCGTGCCGGCGGCGGTGGCCTGGGCGGCGGGGGATTGGGGGCTGCAGCTGGGGGAAGTGGCCGTTCCCCAACCCAGCGAGCTGCTGCTGGAGGGCCTGGGCCGGGCTCTCACCGTGTTCGAGCCGGTCGAGCGCGGCCTCGATGCCACCACGCCGGAGGCGATGCAGCTCACCCCGGCCGAGGCCTTCGTGCTGGTGCGCACGGCCGCCACCCAGCTGCGCGATGTGGGGGTGGGCGTGGTGCTGCCGGAGAGTCTCTCCGGGGGCCTGGCCAGCCGGCTGGGCCTGGCGATCACCGCGGAGCTGCCGGAGACCTCCCGCGGCTTCACCCTCGGCGAAAACCTGGTGTGGAGCTGGGACTTCATGATCGGCGGGGTGACGCTCAACCTGCGCGATCTGGAGCGGCTCTCCGCCAAGCGCAGCCCCCTGGTGCAGCACAAGGGCGTGTGGATCGAGCTGCGCCCCAACGACCTGCGCAACGCCGAGCGCTTCTGCAATGCCGACCCGGGGCTGAGCCTCGACGACGCCCTGCGCCTCACCGCCAGCGACGGCGACACCTTCCACCGCCTGCCGGTGCATGCCTTCACCGCCGGCCCGCGCCTGCAGGCGGTGATGGAGCAGTACCACCAGCAGAAGGCCCCCGATCCCCTGCCCGCCCCGCCGGGCTTCGCCGGCCAGCTGCGCCCCTACCAGGAGCGGGGCCTGGGCTGGCTGGCCTTCCTGCACCGCTTCGACCAGGGGGCCTGCCTGGCGGACGACATGGGCCTGGGCAAGACGATCCAGCTGCTGGCCTTCCTGCAGCACCTCAAGGCCGAGCAGGAGCTGAAGCGTCCCGTTCTGCTGGTGGCCCCCACCTCCGTGCTCACCAACTGGAAGCGCGAGGCGGCAGCCTTCACGCCGGAGCTGGCGGTGCAGGAGCACTACGGCCCTCGCCGCCCCAGCACGGATGCGGCCCTGAAGAAGGCCCTCAAGGGCGTGGATCTGGTGCTCACCAGCTACGGCCTGCTGCAGCGCGACAGTGAACTGCTGGAGAGCGTCGACTGGCAGGGCGTGGTGATCGACGAAGCCCAGGCGATCAAGACCCCCACGGCGAAGCAGTCGATGGCGGCCCGCGACCTGGCCCGGCCGGGGCGGGGCAGCCGCAGCGGCCGTTTCCGCATCGCCCTCACCGGCACGCCGGTGGAAAACCGGGTCAGCGAGCTGTGGGCACTGATGGATTTCCTCAATCCCAAGGTGCTGGGGGACGAGCCCTTCTTCCGCCAGCGCTACCGCCTGCCGATCGAGCGCTACGGCGACATGGCCTCCCTGCGCGATCTCAAGGCCCGCGTCGGGCCCTTCATCCTGCGGCGCCTGAAGACCGACAAGTCGATCATCACCGACCTGCCGGACAAGGTGGAACTGCACGAGTGGGTGGGGCTCGCCCCCGAGCAGCGCAAGCTCTACAACCGCACCGTGGAGGAGAGCCTCGACGCCATCGCCCGGGCCCCCCTGGGCCAGAAGCACGGCCAGGTGCTGGCCCTGCTCACGAAGCTCAAGCAGGTGTGCAACCACCCGGCCCTGGCCCTGGGCGAGGACGTGCAGGCAGCGGTGGGCAACGGAGTGGGCAACGGGGCAGCCAGTGGCTTCGCCGCCCGCAGCGCGAAGGTGCAGCGGCTGGAGGAGATCCTCGAGGAGGTGATCGAAGCGGGCGACCGGGCCCTGCTGTTCACCCAGTTCGCCGAGTGGGGCCACCTGCTCAAGGCCCATCTCGAGCGCAAATGGCGCCAGGAGGTGCCCTTCCTCTACGGCAACACCAGCAAGACCGAGCGCCAGGCGATGGTGGATCGCTTCCAGGACGATCCCCGGGGCCCCCAGCTGTTCCTGCTCTCGCTCAAGGCAGGAGGCGTGGGCCTCAACCTCACCCGCGCCAGCCACGTGTTCCACATCGACCGCTGGTGGAACCCGGCGGTGGAGAACCAGGCCACCGACCGGGCCTACCGCATCGGCCAGCAGAACCGCGTGATGGTGCACAAGTTCATCACCAGCGGCTCGGTGGAGGAACGCATCGACCGGATGATCAAGGAGAAGTCGAAACTCGCCGAAGACATCGTCGGCTCCGGCGAAGACTGGCTCGGCGGCATGGACATGGGCCAGCTCAAGGAGCTGGTGGCCCTCCAGGAACCGGAGTGAGCTCGCAGGCGTGATCGACCTCTACTGCGAACGGCTTGGGCCAGGCCTGACGGCAGAGCCGATCAATGCCCTCACCAACGGGGCGTTCCTCGTGGCCGCCTGGCGGCTGGAGCAGCTGGCCCGCTGCGGCGAGAGGCGCGATCCAGGGGTGCTCACCCTGGCGGTGCTGGCACTGGCCATCGGGGTGGGCAGCGGCCTGTTCCACACCTTCGCCACCGGCTGGGCCCTGGCGGCGGATGTGATTCCGATCCTATTGTTCCAGCTCCTGGTGCTGCTGCTGTACCTGCGGCGTCGGGCCGGGGTCAGCACCGCTGGGGCGGTGGCCCTCTGCCTAGCCTTTCTCCTGGCCTGCCTGGCGGGCCGCAGTGTCCCAGGAGCACTCAACGGGTCGCTGGCCTACGCCCCCACCCTGGCGGTGCTGGCCGTGCTGGCCTGGCATCAGCGCCGCCGGAGCCTGCCGCCCTCCCTGGCCTGGGCCACCGGGCTGTTCAGCCTCTCCCTGCTCATGCGGAGCGTCGACAACGCGGTCTGCCCGTTCTGGCCGACAGGCACCCACCTGTTCTGGCATCTGCTGAACGCCGCCGTGCTGGTGCTGGGCGGAGTCGCCGTGCTGCCGGACCGGAATAATGGAGCCACCGACGCGGGCCGGCGATGACCGTTTCCTCCGGCGCCATCACCACCCAGCTGGGCGATCAGGGCCTGGGGCACCAGCCCTGGTGGGTGGAGCAGTGGATGGAGTTGATCAACTCCTACCGCTTCAAGAAACGCCTCGAGCGCGCCTGGGAGTACGCCCGCAGCGGCAACGTCACCTCAATCCGCTTCGAGGGCCGGCGGGTGCATGCCCGGGTGCAGGGCAGCGGCGAAGACCCCTACAAGGTGAAGCTCTGGCTCGACGTGCTCAACGACGACGACTGGGGCTATGTGCTCGATGCCCTCACCCAGAAGGCCCGCTGGTCGGCCCAGCTGCTCGCCGGGGTGATGCCCCAGGACATCGAGCGGGCCTTCGCGGCCAGTGGCAAGCGCCTATTCCCCTTCAAGCTGCAGGAGGTGCGCAGCGAGTGCAGCTGTCCGGACAAGGCCAACCCCTGCAAGCACGTGAGCGCGGTCTTCTACCTGATGGGAGACCGCTTCAGCGAAGACCCCTTCGTGCTCTTCCAGCTGCGGGGGCGCACCCGCGGCCAGCTGCTGGCGGATCTGGCCAAACGCCGCCAGAAGGCCCTCGCCAAGCAGGCCCGCCAGGCCCGGGCCCGCGGCCAGGAGCCGGTGATGGCGGACACGGCCGCCCATCCCCAGCACCCGGCCATCACCGACCCCAACCGCTGGTGGCGCTACGGCGCAGCCCTCGATCCGGACCTGGTGGTGATCACACCGGCCCTGGAGGGGGAATCAGGCCTGGATGCGGCGGGTCCCCTGCCCCTGGCGGAAGCCCCCCAGTTCCCCGAGGCCAATCAGCGCTTCCTGGCCCATGTGCGCCACCACGGCGAGAGCATGGCCGCCCTGGCCATGGCGCGGGCCATGGACAACGGCCTGAGCTCGCCCACGGATGCCTGATGCCCCCTGGCTGACGCCGGAAGCCATCGCCCTCGCGCGCTGCATTGCCGTATCCCACCTGAGGGCCTTCGGCAGGCCCCTGGCGACTGCCTCGCACCCTCCCAGGCTGCTGGCGCAGGAGCTCTTTGCCTCGGCCACGGTGGTGCTCGCCCACGACGGCGCCGATCCCGCAGGCGATCCCGGACCCCGGCTGATCTACGCCAACAGCGCCGCCTTGCGCCTGTGGCATCGCCCCTGGAATGCCCTGGTCGGCATGCCTTCACGCCTCACCGCCTCCCCATCGGAGCGGGCCAGCCGCGCCCGCGCCCTGGACGCCGCGCGCCGCCAGCACGCCATCAGCGGCTACAGCGGCATCCGCGTCAACAGCCAGGGACGCCGCTTCTGGATCGAGAACGCCCGGGTCTGGTCGCTCTGGAGTCCTGATGCCAGCGACGGCGACAAGCCCTGCGGCCAGGCCGCCGCCTTCAACGGTTGGCACTGGCTGGCGGACGGAGAGCGGCGCGGGCCGACGGATCCCTGACCCAAGTCATTCCCCCCTTGAATACCAGAAGGATTTGCATCTCACGCAAGAAATAGACGCGCAATGCGCCTAATGCATAAGAGAGGCAAGTTTGGGCAAGGATCGCTTTAATATCCCCGAAATGGGGGTTTCGCGCATGGGGCTCCATGGCGCCAGAACAGCACGTCATCAAGAGCCAACCGATTCCGCCCTCAAGCCCATCACGGGGAGCGCAAACGGCAAGAAGTTCTCCCAGCACAGCGCCCTCCAACTCATCTGCCTGGACTACCTGCAGTGGCTCCGGAACGGCAGAGATGTTGCCGAGAAACTGCACTGCAGCCAGAGCTGCGTGAGCCGTCAATCCAGAAGCTGCCTGGACCTCTTTGCCCTGCAGGCCCGGAAACAACAGGGAGAACTGAAAATCGAGGGAGATTCATTCTTGCTCAGTGAGTCAAGACGACTGCACCAACTCTTTCGGATTTCCGGGCTGGAAGCGATTCGCATGGAAGCGCCCGGCTCGATCATCCCAGCAACGGGGCCCCTCAGCAGCCGGATCCCGATCTGCTTCGCCTGCACGACACCCAGAAACCCCATTGCCCTGACGCAGCTCTTGCTGGAACGGGTGATTGACATGTAGATCAGCCACACCCCACCCGAGCGCAACACCCTCGACACCCTTCCGGCAACCGACCATCAACTGATCACAATCTCCATCACAGGAACAAGGGGAGGAGATGGCTATCACAATCACCTCACATGTTTGCCGGAAGTTTCCGGCACAGCCGCTTTCGAAGCCATTCTCACAGCCATCAATCAGGCCTGAGCAGAGCTGATCAGGCATTTTCGCGGCCCGGGTTAACCAATCAACCCAGCGCGAAACCGCCGCGCCTACACTCTTCTGGACTTGAGAGGCCGGCACGTCATGACGTCCACACGTTCTGCCGCCCCCCATGCCGCCCCACCCGCTGAGGGCAGTTCCACCCAGGCTCCCCGCCTGACCCTCCAGGTTGAGCGGATCGCTCCCGATACCACCGCGATCCGCTCCCTCGACTGGGACCGCAGCCGCTTCGACATCGAGTTCGGCCTGCGCAACGGCACGACCTACAACAGCTTTCTCGTGCGAGGGGAGCGCACCGCCCTGATCGACACCAGCCACCTCAAGTTTGAGAGCACCTGGCTGCCCCTGCTGCAGGAGCAGATCGATCCGGCGGCAATCGATTGTCTGATCGTGAGCCACACCGAGCCCGACCACTCGGGCCTGATCGGCCACCTGCTCGCCCTCAACCCCGAAATCGAGATCGTGGCCTCCAAGGTGGCGATCCAGTTCCTGGAGAACCAGGTGCATCGGCCCTTCAGGAGCCGCGCTGTCAAGAGCGGCGACGAACTGGACCTGGGCATCAACCCCGAGAGCGGCGTGCAGCACCGCTTCGAGTTCCTGAGTGCACCGAATCTGCACTGGCCCGACACGATCTTCTCGTTCGACCACGGCACCGGCATCCTTTACACCTGCGACGCCTTCGGCCTGCACTACTGCTCAGACGACCTCTTCGATGTGGATCCCGGCGCCATCGCCCCGGATTTCCGCTTCTATTACGAGTGCCTGATGGGCCCCAACGCCCGCAGCGTGCTGCAGGCCATGAAGCGCATGGATGGGCTGCCCGCGATCAACACCATCGCCGTGGGCCATGGACCGCTGCTGCGCGAGCACCTCTCCCTCTGGCTCGACGACTACCGCAGCTGGAGCTCAGAGCGCAGCACAGGCGAGGCCTACGCCGCTGTGTGCTACGTGAGCCAGTACGGCTTCTGCGACCGGCTGAGCCAGGCCCTGGCCCGCGGCATCCAGAAGGCCGGTGCCGCGGTGCAACTGGTGGACCTGCGCGCCACCGACCCCCAGGAGCTCAACGCCCTGGTGGGCGAGGCCAGCGCCGTGGTGGTGCCCACCTGGCCCGCCAGCGCCGATGCCGACCTGCAGGCCTCGATCGGCACCCTGCTGGCGGCCCTCAAGCCCAAGCAGTGGGTGGCCTGCTACGACGCCTTCGGCGGCAACGACGAGCCGATCGACACCGTGGCCGGCCAGCTGCGGGCCCTCGGTCAGAAGAGTGCCTTCGAACCGCTGCGCATCCGCCAGGTGCCCCAGACCGGCGACTACCAGCGCTGCGAGGAGGCCGGCACCGACCTGGGCCAGCTGCTCACCAAGGCCAAGACCATCGCCGCCATGAAGGCCCTCGATGGCGACCTCGACAAGGCCCTCGGCCGCCTGAGCGGCGGCCTCTACGTGGTGACCGCCCGCCAGAGCGATGGGGAAGGCGGAACGCGCTCCTCGGCCATGGTGGCCAGCTGGGTGAGCCAGGCCAGCTTCGAGCCACCGGGCATCACCGTGGCCGTGGCGAAGGACCGGGCCATCGAGGCCCTGCTGCAGGTGGGCGATCGCTTCGTGCTCAACATCCTGCGCGACGACAACCACCAGCAGCTGCTGCGCCACTTCCTCAAGCGCTTCCCGCCCGGTGCCGACCGCTTCGCTGGCGTCAGCACCCTCGATGGCGCCGCCGCCGGCGGGCCCGTGCTGGGCGATGCCCTGGCCTACCTGGGTTGCCGCGTGGCCCAGCGGATGGAAGGCCCCGACCACTGGATCATCTACGCCGAGGTGGAGGAGGGCAACGTGGCCGATACGGAGGCCACGACAGCCGTACACCACCGCAAGGTGGGGAACCACTACTGATGGATCGCCGTGTGATCCAGATCCCCCTCGACGAGGGGCTGCTCTGCCTGCGGGGCCTGAGCCCGAAACGCCTGCGCTTCGAGGTGGAGTACGGCCTGGAGCGCGGCACCACCGCCAACAGCTTTCTGTTCAGCGGCGGCCCAGCGCCAGATGGCCGGGTCCTGCCGCCCGTGCTGGTGCACCCGCCCGGTGCCTCCTTCGCCGAGCCCTACCTGGAGCAGCTCACGCTCCTGATCCCGGCAGATGCGCCGCTCAAGGTGGTGGTGGGCCATGTGAACCCCAACCGGGTGGCCCTGCTGCGCCAGCTGGCTGAGCGCTGGCCGGACCTGATGCTGGTGGCCTCCAACGCCGGCGCCAAACTGCTGGCGGACCTGTGGAACCAGCAGAAGCCCCAGAAACCAGGGGAAGCCGGACCATCACCATCCGCCACCGACACCTCAAGCGCGGCGATCGCCCCCCTGCCGCCGATCGACGTGGTGAAGCAGGAGGCCAGCCGCCCCCTGGGCCATGGCCACGTGCTGCGGCTGATCCCGGTGCCCACGCCCCGCTGGCCCGGTGGCCTGATGGCCTTCGAGGAGAGCACGGGCCTGCTGATGAGCGGCAAGTTCTTCGCCGCCCACCTCTGCGCCGAGGCGTGGGCGGAGGCCAACCGCAGCAGCACCGAGGAAGACCGTCGTTACTTCTACGACTGCCTGATGGCGCCGATGGCCCGCCAGGTGGAAGCGGTGGTGGACCGGCTGGAGGACCTGGACATCCGCACGATCGCGCCGGGCCATGGCCCGGCCATCGCCCAGAGCTGGCGCAGCCTGCTGGCCGACTACCGCCGCTGGGGGGAGAGCACCGAGCGCTCCAGCCAGTCGGTGGCGCTGCTGTTTGCCAGCGCCTACGGCAACACCGCCGCCATCGCCGACGCCCTGGCCCAGGGCATCTCCCGCACCGGCGTGCGGGTGGAGAGCATCAACTGCGAGTTCACCCCGCCCGAGCAGTTGCTGGCGGCCATTCGCAGCTGTGATGCCCTGCTGATCGGCTCCCCCACCCTGGGCGGCCATGCCCCCACGCCGATCGTCTCAGCCCTGGGCACGGTGCTGGCCGAGGGGAACCGCAGCAAACCGGTGGGCGTGTTCGGCAGCTTCGGCTGGAGCGGCGAAGCCCTCGATCTCCTGGAGAGCAAGCTGCGCGACGGCGGCTTCAGCTTCGCCTTTGCGCCGATCAAGGTGAAGTTCAGACCGGATGCCACCACGATCAAAACCATCGAGGAAACGGGCACCGCCCTGGGGCGCCAGCTCAAAGCCGCCCAACGCCGCCAGGAGCGGCGCAGCGCCGCCGGTGGCCTGAGCGAGAGCGGCACCGGCCCGGCGATCCAGGCCCTCGGCCGGGTGGTGGGCTCCCTGTGCGTGCTCACCACCGAGAAGGGAGCGGGCGACAGCCACCTGAGCGGCGCCATGGTGGCCAGCTGGGTGAGCCAGGCCAGCTTCACGCCACCGGGGTTCACGGTGGCGGTGGCCAAGGACCGGGCGGTGGAAGCCCTGCTGCACGTGGGCGATCACTTCGCCCTCAACGTGCTGGCCGCCGGGCGCGAGAGCGGGCCGATGAAGCAGTTCCTCAAGCCCTTCCCCCCCGGCGCCGACCGCTTCGCCGGCCTGGCGCTGGAGCGCAGCCCAGCCGGCCAGCCGATCCTGCCGGAGGCCCTGGCCTGGCTGGAGGCCCGGGTGCAGCAGCGGATGGAATGCGGCGACCACTGGCTGCTCTACGCCCAGGTGGAGCAGGGCGGCCTGCTCGATGCCGAGGGCGTGACGGCGGTGCACCAGCGCCGCAGCGGCGCCAACTACTGAGCCCGGCCCAGCCGGGGCTGTTACAGACCGCAAGCCAAAACGGAAGCAAACCGGTGCATCCGTTGCCCCCCCGTGCCGGGCAGCTGCAATGCATCTGCTCGCCTTGATCCAGCAGCCCCATGGCGCCCCGACTGCGTGGCCACAACCACCCTGACGTGGTGCGCTATCGCGGGTTTGTGCTGATTCCTCAGGCGGATCTCAGCTGGCTGGTGCGGCCGGAACGCAGCCCCATGGACATCCTTCCCTTCCGCACCCCCACCAGCTCCCTGGCCGATGTGAAGGCCCTCGTCGACTGGCGACTGGATCGGCGCGCCTGCTGATTCTCAGGCGGCCTGCGGGGGCGGAGTGGGCTGGCCACCGCCCGCCTGGAAGGGGAGCACCAGCGTGGCCCAGCGCTCGGGACGCGCGGGGCGGCTGCGGCGGGGCCGACGCACACCGAAGGGCACCCGCACCACGTTGGTGCCCTCCACTGGGCCATTACCGCCGTTGTGATCGCTGGTGTTCATGGTCCCCACACGGTATCGGAAAAGAGGCGGCTGGATGGTCCAACCAATCAGCAGAGCGGACTGATCAGCTGATCAGAGGCTCGGAGATGGAGATGAACCTGGCCTGCGCTGCATTTGCAGCAGATTGTGCTGGAAAAGCAAGGTCTACAACACAAAGAAAAACTGAGACCTTGCCTGGCAGGCCTGGCTGGATGGCCCTGCCTGCTGGGCGGCTGCTGGAGCATCAGGCCGACATCGGCGTGGGGAGGGCGGCCAGCTCTTCCACGCTGGGGCAGGTGCACACCAGATGGCGGTCACCATAGGCGTTGTCGATGCGGGCCACCGCCGGCCATACCTTGTCGGCCCGCTGCTCCTCCCCGGCGGGGAAGGCCGCCACCTGGCGGCTGTAGGGGCGCTCCCAGCAATCGGCCGTCACGGCCGCCAGGGTGTGGGGGGCACCCTTGAGCGGGTTGTGGAGCGGATCGGCGTCGCCGCGCTCAATCGCTGCGGCCTCCTCCCGGATGGCGATCATCGCGGCACAGAACCGATCCAGCTCGGCCAGCGACTCACTCTCGGTGGGCTCCACCATCACCGTGCCGGCCACCGGCCAGCTCACGGTGGGGGCATGGAAGCCGTAGTCCATCAGGCGTTTGGCCAGGTCATCGACCTCCAGCCCGGCACTGCGCTTGAGCGGCCGCAGGTCGAGGATGCACTCATGGGCCACCCGGCCGCTCGCCCCGCGGTAGAGCACGGGGAAGTGGGGGTCGAGCCGCTCGGCCAGCAGGTTGGCGGAGAGCAGGGCCACCAGGCTGGCCTGCCGCAGGCCGGAGCCCCCCATCAAGCGGATGTACATCCAGCTGATCGGCAGGATCGAGGCGCTGCCCAGGGGCGCTGCCGCCACCGGCCCCACACCCCCCTCGCCCAGCGGCCGGACCCCGGGCAGGAAGGGAAGCAGGTGCGCCGCCACGGCAATCGGCCCCACCCCCGGACCGCCGCCACCGTGGGGAATGCAGAAGGTCTTGTGCAGGTTGAGGTGGCACACATCGGCGCCATAGAGCCCGGGCTTGGCCAGACCCACCTGGGCATTGAGGTTGGCGCCATCGAGATACACCTGGCCGCCGCGCGCGTGCACTAGCTCGCAGATGCGGCGGATGGCGGTCTCGAACACCCCGTGGGTGGAGGGGTAGGTGACCATCAGGGCCGCCAGCGCAGCGGCGTGGGCCTCAGCCTTGGCCTCGAGGTCGGCCAGATCGATGTTGCCCTGGTCATCGCAGGCCACCGCCACCACCCGCATGCCGGCCATCACGGCACTGGCCGGATTGGTGCCATGGGCACTGGTGGGAATCAGGCACACGTTGCGCTGCAGCTCGCCGCGGCTGTGGTGCCAGGCGCGGATCGCCAACAGGCCGGCGTATTCCCCCTGGGAACCGGCATTGGGCTGCAGCGACACGCCGGCAAACCCGGTGATCGCCGCCAGCCAGGCCTCCAGCTGGGCCGCCAGCTGGCGGTAGCCGGCCGTCTGGGCGGCCGGGGCGAAGGGATGCAGCTGGCTGAAGGCGGGCCAGCTCACCGGCGCCAGCTCGGCGGCCGCATTGAGCTTCATGGTGCAGCTGCCCAGCGGAATCATGCCGTGCACCAGGGAGAGATCCCGGCTGGCGAGGCGCTGGATGTAGCGCAGCAGCTCGGTTTCGCTGCGGTAGCGCTGGAAGGGCTCCTGCTGCAGCCAGGGCCCCTCGCGGGTGGGAAGGCCAGTAGCCGTCCACGCTTGCGATGCACAGCCGCTCTTCTGGCTCGCGGAGTTCTGCATCGCTGCGGTGGGCAACACGGCACCACACCCCTGCAGGCCCCGCAGCAGACGCTCCAGCTCCTCGGCTGTGCTCAGCTCATCGAGACTGATGCCCACCCCGCCGGCCCCGGCGCTGCTCTCGGGGCAGTGCAAGTTGAACCCGGCTGCCAGCGCCGCCGCCAGCAGCGCCTCGGCCTGGGGCGGCTCCACGTCGAGCCACACCGTGTCGAAGGCCGGGCCGGGGCGCACCGGCAGACCCAGGGCCTCCAGCGCGGCCGCCAGGGTCTGGCGCAGGTCGGCGATGCGGCGGGCGATCGCTTCCAGCCCGTCGGGGCCGTGGTGCACGGCATAGAAGCCGGCCATCACCGCCAGCAGCACCTGGGCGGTGCAGATGTTGCTGGTGGCCTTGTCGCGACGGATGTGCTGCTCGCGGGTCTGCAGGGCCAGGCGCAGGGCCGGCCGGCCCTCGGCATCGAGGGAGCGCCCCACCAGGCGCCCCGGGATCTGGCGCTTGAAGGCCTCGCGGGTGGCGAAGAAGGCGGCGTGGGGCCCGCCGAAGCCCATCGGCACCCCGAAGCGCTGGGCACTGCCGATGGCGATGTCGGCGCCGAGCTCACCCACAGGGGCCAGCAGCACCTGGGCCAGGGGGTCGACCGCCACGGCATTGATCACCCCTGCCGCCGCCGCCGCCGCCAGCAGGGGAGCGGGATCCCACAGCCCCCCCCGACGACCCGGCAATTGCAGCAGCAGACCAAACGCATCGGCCGGCAGCAGGGCAGCGGGGTCGGCGCCAGCCGCAAGCTGGGCCGCCAGATCCTCGGCGGCCACCCCTTCAAGAACGATGCCCAGGGGCTCCGCCCGGGTCTGGAGCACCGCCAGGGTCTGGGGGAACACCTCCCGGTCGACCAGGAAGCGCCGCGCCCCCGCCCGGCGACTCACGGCCAGGGCCAGGGCCATGGCCTCGGCGGCGGCCGTGGCCTCATCCAGCAGGGAGGCGTTGGCGATCGGCAGGCCGGTGAGCTCGCTGATCAGGGTCTGGAAGTTGAGCAGGGCCTCGAGCCGGCCCTGGGCGATCTCGGCCTGGTAGGGGGTGTAGGCGGTGTACCAGCTGGGATTCTCCAGCACGTGGCGCTGGATCAGGGCCGGCGTGGCAGTGCCGTAGTAGCCCTGGCCGATCAGGGAGCGCAGCACCTGGTTCCGGGCCGCCAGCTCCGCCAGCTCCGCCAGGGCGTCGGCCTCGGCGCAGGGCTGGGGCAACCCCTCCTCGGCCGCCTCGGCGCTGATCAGAATGTCGGCAGGCACCACCTGCTCGGCGAGCTGCTCCAGGCTGCTGAGGCCCAGCTCCCGGAGCATGGCGGCCTGCTCGGCGGAGCCGGGGCCGATGTGCCGCTGCCAGAACGGCCCTGGCGCCGTGCCGGCGCTGATCCCACCAGGCTCCATCACGCGCCCTGCACCTTGGTGGCGTAGGTGTCGGCATCCATCAGGGCCTCGATCTGGGCCGGATCGGCCGGGCGCACAAGGAGCAACCAACCCTCGCCGTAGGGATCGTTCTGGAGTTCCTCGGGGCTGGACAGCACCGCCTCGTTACGGGCTTCCACGGTGCCGCTGATCGGCGCCACCAGCTCCTCCACCGCCTTCACCGATTCCACGGTGCCGAAGCTCTGCCCCTGCTCCACGGCAGCTCCCACCTCGGGCAGCTCCACAAACACGATGTCGCCCAGCTGATCAACGGCGAAGGCACTGAGGCCCAGCCGGGCCAACGCCCCCTCGAGCTTGGCCGTTTCATGGCTGTCGGCGTAGCGCCGGTCATTGGGGAAGGAGAGCGCCATGGCGGAGGCGGAGCCCAGAAGCAATGGCGGTCAGTCTGCCGGCATCGGCACTGAAGCGGGCAGCAGCCCCGCCACCAGGCCCGCCTCTGCCAAGGCGACCAGGGCCCGCTCCAGGGCGATGGCGATGTGGGCCCGGTGGCTGCCGCCCTGCACGTAGAGCACGTAGGGCTCGCGCAGGGGCGCATCGGCGGAGAACTCGCTGGTGCTGCCGTCGATGAAGGTGCCGCCGGCCATCACCAGCTCGCTGGCGTAGCCAGGCATCGGCGCCGGCACCGGATCGAGGTAGGCACCGATCGGCGAGGCGGCCTGGAAGGCGCGGCACACCGCCTTGAGCAGCTCGGGCGAACCCAGCCGCACCGCCTGGATGCCATCGCTGCGCTCGCCCCCCGGCGCCGGATTGGTGGCAAAGCCCAGGTCGCTGAACACCTGGGCCACCAGCTCGGCGCCGATCAGGGCTTCGGCCACCATCTGGGGCGCCAGGAACAGCCCCTGAAACAGCAACCGGTTGAGATCGAAGCTGGTGCCCCCCTCACTGCCGATGCCCGGGGCCGTGAGCCGGCAGCAGGCCTGCTCCACCAACTCGACGCGGCCGGCCACGTAGCCGCCGGTGGGGGCGATGGTGCCGCCCAGATTCTTGATCAGCGAACCGGCGATCAGGTCGACCCCCACGGCTGTGGGTTCCTGCTCCTGCACCAGCTCGCCATAGCAGTTGTCGACGAACACCAGGCACGCGGGCTGGATCGCCTTCACCCGCGCAGCCAGCCGGCCGATCTCCGCCACCGCCAGCGACGGCCGCCAGCTGTAGCCGCAGCTGCGCTGGATCAGCACCATGCGGGTGGGCACCGCCAGGGCCCCCTCCAGCCCCTCCCAGTCGATGCCGCCATCCGGCAGGAGCTCAAGTTCGTCGTAGACGACGCCGAACTCCGCCAGCGAGCCCCGGCCGCTGCCACGGATGCCGATCACCTCCTCGAGGGTGTCGTAGGGGCGACCGGTGAGGGCCAGCAGGCGGTCGCCGGGGCGCAGCACGCCGAACAGGGCCGCCGCAATGGCGTGGGTACCGCTCACGAACTGCAGGCGCACGGCGGCCGCCTCGGCCTCCAGCACCCGGGCGAACACCCGATCGAGCACCTCCCGGCCCTGGTCGCCGTGGCCGTAACCGCTCACCGAGGCGAAGTGCTGCACCCCCACCCGCTCGGCGGCGAAGGCATCGAGCACCCGCTCAAGCCGCTGCTGCACCGCAGCGGTGTGGCGCGCCGCCAGGGGCGCAATCCGTGCCTGGGCGGCCGCGACCCGTGCGGCGGCCCAGGCGCGGCAATCAGGCGTGGGCATTGCGCCGGTGGGAAAGGGCAGGGCCATCCTGCTTGGGGGCCGGAGGGCAGAGCAGGTCTAGATTCCGTTGCTGCCTTGGCTGCCGCGGAGAGCTTCGTCTTGGTCTACAGCCCCGAATCCCCCGCCAGCGCGGTCTCCCAGGAGGCGGTCTCCCAGGAGGCGGTCTCCCAGGAGAGCCAGCCCCAGGAGCACCTGAGCCATGACCAGCGCATCCGCGCCCTGCTGCAGGTTCCCCGCGCGCCCCTGCCCCCGCGCCAGCGGCGGCTGAAGGCCGGCACCACCGGCTTCATGCTGGCGATGCATGTGGGGGCGGTGGCGGCCCTGCTGCCCCGTTTCTGGAGCTGGCAGGGGGTGCTGGCCCTGGCGGTTCTCTACTGGACCACCGTGCTGGGGGTGACGCTCGGCCTGCATCGCCTGGTGGCCCACCGCAGCTTCGAGGCCCCCCGCTGGCTGGAGCGCCTGCTGGTGCTGATGGGGGCCCTGGCCTGCCAGAGCGGCCCGATTGAATGGGTGGGGCTGCACCGCCACCACCACAAGTTCTCCGACCAGCCCACCGACCACCACGACGCCGCCCGGGGGCTGTGGTGGGCGCACAGCGCCTGGATGCTGCACGAGATCCCCGCCCTGGCCCACGTGCGCCGGCTGACCGGCGACCTCCAGGCTGACCCCTTCTACCGCTGGCTGGACCGCTGGTTCCTGCTGGTGCAACTGCCCCTGGGCGCGGCCCTCTACTGGATCGGCGAGCGATTTGGGGTGCACGGGGGCGGGCTGGGGCTGGTGCTCTGGGCCATCCCCCTGCGCCTGGTGCTCGTGTACCACGTCACCTGGCTGGTGAATTCCGCCACCCACGCCTTCGGCTACCGCAACTTCGACTGCCCCGACCTCTCACGCAACTGCTGGTGGGTGGCGATCCTCAGCTTCGGCGAGGGCTGGCATAACAACCACCACGCCTATCCCCACTCGGCCCGCCACGGTCTGCGCTGGTTCGAGTTCGACATCACCTGGCAGCACATCCGCCTGCTGCGGGCCCTGGGCTGGGCGCGGCGCATCCGGCTGGCCCCCCAGCCCGGCCGCTGAGGCGCTGGTCCAGGCGGCCCTGCTGCCCCCCTAGGTCTGACCCCGCAACTGCTCCCGGATCGCCGCCGCCAGCTCACCGCTGGCCGGCACCCCCAACCCTTTGGCCCGCAGGGCCTTGGCCTTCCGGCGCAGCAGCTCGAGAAACTGATCGGGCTCCAGCTCCCCCTCGCCGGCGGCGCCGAGGGCGGCCAGGGTGCGACGGAGGTCGGGAAGCTCGGCATCGAGTTCGGCGGCGCTGTAGTCGCGCTGGCCTGCCATCACCTCGGCGAAGCGCTCGCGCCGCTGGCGGCGGCCCACCGGATAGGCGGCCAGCACGGGCTCGCGGCAGAGACGCCAGGGCCGACCGGCGGTGAACAGCTCCGCCAAGGCGGCACTGAGGCCCACCGCCTCCGCCTCGGCGATGCGCAGATCGAAGGCCGCCGGCGGCTGGCGCAGGCCCACGAACACCTCCAGCAGTTCGCCCGGACCCAGCACCGGTTCACCGGGCGCCTGCACCGGCAGGGCCGAGGCCTCGAGGGCCGCCAGCAGTTCGGGATGGTCGAGGAGGCGCTGGCGCAGGCCAGGCGACAGCTGGCCCCCGCTGCCCTCGGCCGCCAGCAGCTGATTGATGCGGCCGAGGGCCAGAAACACCTCCGGCCCGGGGGAGGCCAGCTTGCCGTTGCGCAGCATCGAGAGCTGGGAATTGTGCACCCGGCCCAGGTCGAGCGCTTCGGCCAGGCCGGGCAGCACCCGGTGACTCCAGCCATTGCGGCCGTGCCACACCCGGATCAGGTGGGCAAAGGCCACCCGGCCAGCCGCAATGTCATCCCGATAGCCCACGCGCTCCTTTGACTGGGTGATCCGAACCCGATCAGCACCTGATCCGAATTCGTATTGCTACCATCGTAACGATTGATCAGGAGTCGGTCCGTCATGACCGCAACAACCCCGGCCTCGGGCCGCAACTCGGCCCAGCGCCCAGCGGCGGCCGGCCCCGCAGCCCGCGGCACCCGCCAGCCCGCCTTCATCAACGGCGGCGCCAACGGCATCCGCCGGGCGGAAGCCCTGCACCGGCCCCGCGCCGGGGAACCGGCTCCGGCGATCAAGCGCGGCACCCGCTGGGGCACCATCAGCTTCATGGTGGCCATTCACGTGCTGGCGGTGGTGGCTCTGCTGCCCCGCTTCTGGAGCGTGCCGGCCGTCGCCAGCCTGCTCGTCCTCTACTGGGTGACAGCCTGCCTGGGGGTGACCATCGGCTACCACCGCCTGCTGAGCCACCGGGCCTTCCGCGTTCCCCACTGGCTGGAGCGCTTCTTCGCCACCTGCGGAGCCCTCAGCTGCCAGCACGGCCCGATCGACTGGGTGGGCCTGCACCGCCACCACCACAAGTTCAGCGACACCGAGGTGGACCACCACACCAGCCTGCGCGGTTTCTGGTGGAGCCATATGGGCTGGATGTTCCAGACCATTCCGGCCATGGGCGCCGTGCCCCGGCTCACCGGCGACCTCAGCAAAGACCCCTACTACCGCTGGCTGAACAACTGGTTCCTGGTGCTGCAGCTGCCCCTGGCCGGCCTGCTCTTCTGGATCGGCACGGTCACCGGTGCCGGCGGCTGGGCCGTGGTGCTCTGGGGCATCCCCCTGCGCCTGGTGCTCGTGTACCACTGCACCTGGCTGGTGAACTCCGCCACCCACCTCTGGGGCGAGACCGCCCATGCCAGTGGCGATGGCTCCCGCAACAACCCCTGGGTGGCCGCCCTCACCTTCGGCGAGGGCTGGCACAACAACCACCACGCCTTCCCCCACTCCGCCCGCCACGGCTTCGGCCGCCAGATCGACCTCACCTGGCAGCACATCCGCCTGCTGCGCCGCCTGGGCCTGGCCACCGCCGTGCGGCTACCGGCCGCTGCAGCCCCGCGCCAGCGCTGAACTAGGGTGATCGATCGGCTCGTGATCTGTCCTTTCCCGTAACTCCATGGCCAAGCGCGTTCAAGTCGTTCTCAGCGAAGACGTCCTCAGCCTGGGCAAGGACGGCGATCTGGTGGAAGTCGCCCCCGGCTACGCCCGCAACTTCCTGCTCCCCACCGGTAAGGCCCTGCCCGTCACCCCCGCGGTGATGCGCCAGGTGGAGGCCCGCCGCGCCAAGGAGGCCGAGCGCCAGGCTGCCCTCAAGGCCGAGGCGGAAGCCTTCCGCACCGCCCTGGCCACCATCGGCCGCTTCACCGTGAAGAAGCAGACCGGTGGTGACGACGTGCTCTTCGGCACCGTCACCAATGGCGACGTGGCCGAGGCCATTGAAGCCGCCACGAAGAAAGAGGTCGACCGCCGCGACATCTCGGTGCCCGAGATTCATCGCACCGGCTCCTACAAGGTGCAGATCAAGCTGCACCCCGAAGTGACCGCCGAGATCAACCTCGAAGTGCTCAGCCACTGATCAGGCTCGCCTGACTCCAACAACGCTGATCCAACCCCTCCGCTCCGCCACCCAAAGGCAGCGATCCTGGCCACCCCATCCCTGGGGTGGCTTTTTCATGTCACCACCAGGGCTGGGGGCCGGGCTGCTGGTCAAGGCCCGCCGGCCCGGCGATGATGGATTCCCCTCCCCCCGGCAGCGACTCCATGGTGAGCGTTCCTCTCAATTCCGCGGACCGGGAGGGCCGCCCGCTGCGCCGCAGTGCCGGCAGCGACCCCGGCTTCGAGGCCCTGCCCGATTCCGTGCCCCCCCAGAACCTGGAGGCCGAGGAGGCCGTGCTCGGCGGCATCCTGCTCGACCCGGACGCCATCAGCCGGGTGGCCGATGTGCTGCAGCCGGAGGCCTTCTACCTGGGGGCCCACCGGGAGATCTTCCGCACCGCCCTGATGCTGCACAGCCAGGGCAAACCGACCGACCTCACCGCCATGACCGCCTGGCTGGCCGACACCGGCAGCCTGGAGAAGGTGGGCGGCAGCGGCCGGCTGGTGGAGCTGGTGGAGCGGATCAGCTCCACCGCCTCGATCGAGCAGGTGGCCCGGCTGGTGATGGACAAGTTCCTGCGCCGCCAGCTGATCCGCTCCGGCAACGAGGTGATTGCCCTGGGCTTCGACCAGAGCAAGCCGATGGAGCAGGTGCTCGACGAGGCGGAGCAGAAGATCTTCGCCATCAGCCAGGAAAAGCCGAGCACGGGGCTCACCCCCACCGCCGAGATCCTCACCTCCACCTTCGAGGAGATCGAGAGCCGGTCCGTGGGCACGGCAGTGGCCGGCATCCCGGTGAACTTCTACGACCTCGATGCCATGACCCAGGGGCTGCAGCGCAGCGACCTGATCATCGTGGCCGGCCGCCCGGCGATGGGCAAAACCGCCATCACCCTCAACCTGGCCAAGAACGTGGCCCAGCTGCACGGCCTGCCGGTGTGTCTGTTCAGCCTGGAGATGAGCAAGGAGCAGCTCACCTATCGCCTGCTGGCGATGGAGACCGGGATTGAGAGCGGCCGGCTGCGCACCGGCCGGCTGCAGCAGGAGGAGTGGCCCCTGCTGGGCCAGGGGATCAACAGCCTGGGCCAGCTGCCACTGTTCATCGACGACAAGCCGAATGCCGGCGTGCTGGAAATGCGCTCCCTCTGCCGGCGGCTGATGGCCGAGAGCGGCAAGGAGCTGGGACTGGTGGTGATCGACTATCTGCAGCTGATGGAGGGCAATGGCAGCGACAACCGCGTGCAGGAACTCAGCCGCATCACCCGCGGCCTCAAGCAGATGGCCCGCGAGCTGAACGTGCCGGTGATGGCCCTCTCCCAGCTCAGCCGGGGTGTGGAGGCCCGCACCAACAAGCGGCCGATGCTCAGCGACCTGCGCGAATCGGGCTCGATCGAACAGGACGCCGACCTGGTGCTGATGATCTACCGCGACGAGTACTACAACCCGGAAACCCCCGATCGCGGCATCACCGAGGTGATCCTCACCAAGCACCGCAACGGCCCGGTGGGAACGGTGAAACTGCTGTTCGAGCCCCAGTTCACCCGCTTCCGGAATCTGGCGGCTTAAGGAGCAACCGTCGGCGCGCAAGCCCCACGACCACAGCCCAACTAAACTGCATTCCATCGAGAAGGAGTAGAGATGGTCAGACCAACTGGACTTGAACCCGATCTCATCTCTGACGGTCTGCGCGGTCGCGGAACAGCGATAACCAGCAGGGGCGAGAGCAATCCAGGAGGCAGGAACCGCCCACAAGGCAGAGGACCAAAGTTCGTCAGCAGTCCTTCAGCGACAGGAGGACGGACCACTGGAGACGGGGAGTTCAACCCCGTGGCCAGCCAGCTGCTCTCCAGACCTTCGGCAGTGGCGCCACCCCCGATGCCGCCGGTGCCGGCGCCGCCCTCACGGGCCTGATCGGTCCCCTGAGCATCTGATCGGCAAGTAGGCAGCCGCCCTGGCCAGGTGAGACGCTGGAGGCATCCCTGCCCCCGGCACTCCTGCACCAGGAAACCCTGCTGTTTGAGCCCGCCGTGCCCCAGGCCGGGGCGCTGCGGGCCGTGCTCGCCTTCCCGAGCACTTATTCGGTGGGCATCACCAGCCTGGGCTACCAGGTGGTGTGGGCCAGCCTGGCCCAGCGCAGTGATGTAGATGTGCGCCGGCTGTTCACCGACCGGAGCGATCCCCCCCATGGCGGCCAGCGCGGTCGCGGCCCTGCTCTCGACCTGTTCGGCCTGTCGCTGAGCTGGGAGCTCGATGGCCCCGTGCTGCTGGATCTGCTGGAGCAGCAGCGCATCCCGATCTGGGCGGCCGAGCGCGGCGATGGCGATCCGATCGTGTTCGGCGGCGGGCCCGTGCTCACCGCCAACCCCGAGCCGCTGGCGCCCTTCTTCGATGTGGTGCTGCTGGGAGACGGCGAACTGCTGCTGCCGGCCTTCCTCGATGCCCTGCAGGGGTGCCGCGACGCCCCGCGGCCCGAGCGCCTGCGGCGGCTGGCGGCCGTGCCCGGCGTGTATGTGCCGAGCCTCTATGCCCCCCGCTACGACGCCGAGGGCCGGCTGCTGGCCGTCGAGCCCACAGCACCCGGTATCCCGGCCACGGTGGCCAAGCAGACCTGGCGCGGCAACACCCTCAGCCACTCCACGGTGATCACCCCGGAGGCGGCCTGGCCCTCGATCCACATGGTGGAGGTGGTGCGTAGCTGCCCGGAGCTCTGCCGCTTCTGCCTGGCCAGCTACCTCACCCTGCCCTTCCGCACGCCCAACCTCGACGACGGCCTGATCCCGGCGGTGGAGAAGGGCCTCAGCGCCACCCAGCGCCTTGGGCTGCTCGGCGCCTCGGTGACCCAACACCCGCAGTTCGCCGATCTGCTGGCCTGGCTTGATCAGGATCGCTTCGAGGGCACCCGCGTGAGCGTGAGCTCAGTGCGGGCCGCCACGGTGACGCCCGAGCTGGGGCGGATCCTGGCCAAGCGCGGCAGCAAATCGCTCACGATCGCGATCGAGAGCGGCAGCGAACGCCTGCGCCAGGTGGTGAACAAGAAGCTGGCCAGCGAGGAGATCGTTGCCGCTGCTCGCTACGCGAAGCAAGGCGGACTCACCGGGCTGAAGCTTTACGGGATGGTGGGTCTGCCCACGGAGGAGGAGGCCGATGTGGAGGCCACCGCCCAGCTGCTGCTGGATCTGAAGACAGCCACACCCGGCCTGCGGCTGAGCCTGGGGGTGAGCACCTTCGTGCCCAAGGCCCACACGCCGTTCCAGTGGCAGGGGGTGCGGCCCGAAGCCGAGAAGCGCCTGAAGCTGCTGGCCAAACGCCTCAAGCCCAAGGGCATCGAGCTGCGCCCCGAGAGCTACGGCTGGAGCGTGATCCAGGCCCTGCTCTCCCGCAGCGACCGCCGCCTGGCCCCGGTGATCGCCGCCGCCCGCGGCAGCCACGACAGCCTGGGGGGCTGGAAGAAGGCCTATCGCAAGGTGCTGGAGCAGGCCGGCAGCCCGGGAGTGTCCCGCAGCGCGGACACGTCACCACCACCAGCCTGGGATGACGTCATCCACACCACCTGGCAGACCGGGCGGGTGCTGCCCTGGACTCACCTGCAAGGCGCGCTCACTCCGGAGGTGCTGGCCGGGCATGCCGCCAGCAGCCTGGCGGGGCAGGCCGATCAGCGATAACAGCGCAGACCGGCCAGCAGGATCCAGCCGGCGATGTTGATGCGGCTGTCGTACATGGGGATGTCTGTGGCATGCAGTACCGCCAACACCAGCACCGCCGCCCACCAGGCCCGCTCGAACAGCGCGCCGGAGGCCATGCCGGCTCTGGCAGCGCGGATCAGCAACCCCAGCACCAGGGCCACCAGCAGCAGCGCCGCCGGCAGGCCATGGCTGAGGGCCAGGTCGATCACGATGTTGTGGGGATGCCCGTGCCAGTGGCCGGTGCGCAGCGCCCCGGCGACGGCATCATCCACAGCTGGCTCAACCGCATGCTGCTGCCGGACACGGTGGGCACCGGCGGCGACAGCCACACCCGCTTCCCCCTGGGCATCTCCTTCCCGGCCGGCTCCGGCCTGGTGGCCTTCGCTGCCGCCATCGGTGCCATGCCGCTGGACATGCCCGAATCGGTGCTAGTGAAATTCTCCGGTTCGCTGCAGCCGGGCGTCACCCTGCGCGATGTGGTGAACGCGATCCCCTACGTGGCGATTCAGCAGGGCCTGCTCACCGTGGCCAAGGAGGGCAAGCAGAACGTGTTCAACGGCCGGATCATGGAGATCGAGGGGCTGCCCGATCTCAAGCTGGAGCAGGCCTTCGAGCTCACCGATGCCACTGCCGAGCGCTCCTGTGCCGGCAGCACGATCAAGCTCTCTGTTGAAACGGTGAGTGAATACCTGCGCAGCAACGTGGCGCTGCTCAGAAACATGATCGCCCGCGGCTACAGCGATGCCCGCACCCTGGCCCGCCGCATCCAGGCGATGGAGGCCTGGCTGGCCAATCCGCAACTGCTGGAGGCCGATGCGGATGCCGAGTACGCCGCTGTGATCGCGATCGATCTCCATGCGATCACCGAACCGATCCTGGCCTGCCCCAACGATCCCGACAACGTGAAAACGCTCAGCGAGGTGGCGGGTGAGCGCATCGATGAGGTGTTCATCGGCTCCTGCATGACCAACATCGGCCACTACCGCGCCGCCGCCAACGTGCTCGAGGGCCAGGGGCAGAATGCCGCCCGCCTGTGGGTGTGCCCGCCCACCCGCATGGATGAGGAGAAACTAAAGCAAGAGGGCTACTACGCCACCTTCGAGGCGGCGGGCTCACGCATGGAGATGCCCGGCTGCTCCCTGTGCATGGGCAACCAGGCCCGCGTGGACGACAACACCACCGTGTTCTCCACCAGCACCCGCAACTTCAACAACCGCCTCGGCAACGGCTCGCAGGTGTACCTGGGCAGCGCCGAACTTGCGGCGGTGTGCGCCCAGCTGGGCCGCATCCCCAGCAAGGACGACTACCTGGCGATCGCCGCCGAACGGATCGACCCCTTCGGCGCCGAGCTCTACCGATACCTCAACTTCGATCAGATCGAGGGCTTTGGCGACAGCGGCCGGGTGATCAGCGCCGAGGAGGAGGCGAAGGTGCTGGCGGCGGTGTGATCAGCGGCGGGCCGCTGCGCTGCCCGCGCACACGTGCGCAGTTTAGTATCGGCTCTAACAACAAACCAAAGAAATCGGTTGCTGCCGCTGGATTCCCTAGCGTCCAGACGTTGCCTTGCAAGCGTTTTCCATGCGTCGCCTTTCTCTGATCGGCAGCGGGTTCGCCGTCGCCCTGGCTGGCGGTTTGGTGCTCACCGGCTGTGATCAGGCCAGCCAAAGCGTCAAAGACGCCGCCACAGGTGCCGTCCAAACGGCGATCGGCCCAGCGGTGGCGCCTGTGCTGGATCTGCTCAAGCAAGGGCAGAGCAAGGTGGCCGCCGGCGACCTGGCCGGTGCCACCGCATCCATGGGTGGCTTCCAGGCCGTCTGGGACAAGGCCGCGCCGGTGATCAAGCCCCTGGCCGGCGACAAGTGGACCGGCATCGAAACCGCCGCTCAAGGCATCACCAACACCTTCGCCAAGGACACCCTCTCCGCTGCCGATGCCAATGCCGCCATCGGCGGCCTGATCGGTCCCCTCTCCGCACTTGCGGGCAAGTAGGGCAAGTAGGGCAGGTCGTCCGTGGTGAGACGCTGGAGTTCACCATCCGGCGTCTCACCTGAACCAGGAAACTCTGCTGTTTGAGCCAGCCGTGCCCGAGGCCGGGGCGCTGCGCACCGTGCTGGCCTTCCCCAGCACCTACAGCGTGGGCATCACCAGCCTCGGCTACCAGGTGGTGTGGGCCACGCTGGCCCGGCGCGCTGATGTGGATGTGCGCCGTCTGTTCACCGACCAGGGGGATCCGCCCCATGGCGGCAGCCGCAGCCGCGGGCCTGCCCTAGATCTGTTCGGCCTCTCGCTGAGCTGGGAGCTGGATGGGCCGGTGCTGCTGGATCTGCTCGAGCAGCAGCGCATTCCCATCTGGGCGGCTGAGCGTGGCGACCGCGACCCGATCGTGTTCGGCGGCGGCCCGGTGCTCACGGCCAACCCCGAACCGCTGGCGCCGTTCTTCGATGCGGTGCTGCTGGGCGATGGCGAGCTGCTGCTGCCGGCCTTCGTGGATGCGGTACAGGAGCACCGCGGGGCCCCGCGGGCCGAGCGCCTGCGGCAGCTGGCCCAGGTGCCGGGCGTTTACGTGCCCAGCCTCTACGCCCCCCGCTACGGCAGCGAGGGCGAGCTGCTTGGCGTTGAACCAACAGAAGCCGGCATCCCCGCCACGGTGGCCAAGCAGACCTGGCGCGGCAACACCCTCAGCCACTCCACGGTGATCACCCCGGAGGCGGCCTGGCCCTCGATCCACATGGTGGAGGTGGTGCGCAGCTGCCCGGAGCTGTGCCGCTTCTGCCTGGCCAGCTACCTCACCCTCCCCTTCCGCACGCCATCCCTGGATGACGGCCTGATCCCGGCGGTGGAGAAGGGCCTGGCCGCCACCCAGCGCCTCGGCCTGCTGGGGGCCTCGGTCACCCAGCACCCCCAGTTCGCCGACCTGCTCAGCTGGCTGGATCAGGACCGCTTCGACGACACCCGGGTGAGCGTGAGCTCCGTGCGGGCCGCCACGGTGACGCCTGAGCTGGGGCGGATCCTGGCCAAGCGGGGCAGCAAGTCGCTCACGATCGCGATCGAGAGCGGCAGCGAGCGCATGCGCCAGGTGGTGAACAAGAAGCTCGCCACGGAGGAGATCTACGCCGCGGCCCGCTACGCCAAGGAGGGCGGCCTCACGGGTCTGAAGCTCTACGGGATGGTGGGCCTGCCCACCGAAGAGGAGACCGACGTGGAGGCCACCGCCGCGCTGCTGCTGGCCCTCAAAAAAGCCACCCCGGGCCTGCGACTGAGCCTGGGCGTCAGCACCTTCGTGCCCAAGGCGCACACCCCCTTCCAGTGGCAGGGGGTGCGTCCCGAGGCCGAGAAACGCCTCAAGCTGCTGGCCAAGCGGCTCAAACCCAAGGGCATCGAGCTGCGCCCCGAGAGCTATGGCTGGAGCGTGATCCAGGCCCTGCTGTCGCGCAGCGACCGCCGCCTGGCGCCCGTGATCGCCGCCGCCCGCGGCCGCCACGAGAGCCTGGGGGGCTGGAAACAGGCCTACCGGGCAGTGGTGGAGAGCAGCCACACCCCCAGCGAAACGCCTCCCGCCTGGGAGGAGGTGGTGCACGCCAGCTGGAGCGCCGAGCGGGTGCTGCCCTGGCAGCACCTGGAGGGTCCGCTTCCCGTGAAAACACTGGTGAGCCATCAGGCCGAGGCCCTCAGCCAAACCTGACTCGCGCCGGGTCGGATCAGTCGAACACCGCCGTCCGGCCCCGGTAGACCATCACCTGGCGGCGCAGGTGCAGGCGCAGGGCCCGGGCCAGGGCCAGACGCTCGCAGTCGCGGCCCTTGCGGATCAGGTCGTCCACGTCGTCGCGGTGGCTCACGTGCACGGTGGCCTGCTCGATGATCGGGCCACCGTCGAGTTCCTCGGTCACATAGTGGGCCGTGGCACCGATCAGCTTCACGCCCCGCTCCCAGGCGCGGTGGTAGGGCTGGGCGCCCTTGAAGGCCGGCAGGAAGGAATGGTGGATGTTGATCACCTGATTCCCCTGCATGCCCGCACCGCGGAAGCGGCTGAGGAACTCCGGGCTGAGCACCTGCATGTACTTGGCCAGCACCACCAGCTCGATGCCGTGCTCAGCCAGCAGCGCCAGTTGCTGCTGCTCCGCCTCCTCCTTGCTGGCCGCGCTCACCGGCACATGCGCAAAGCTGGCCCCGAAGCCTTCGGCCACCGCCCGCAGGTCGGGATGGTTCGACACCACCAGGGGCACGGTCATCGGCAGCTCGCCGGCGCGGGTGCGCCAGAGCAGGTCCACCAGGCAGTGGTCCTGCTTGCTCACGAAGATCGCCACCCGCGGCAGCTCATCGGAGAAGTGCACCTGACCCTCCCCCCCCAGGCGCTCGGCCAGGGCCGCCACCGCCGGTGCGATGGCGCTGCGGGGCAGGCCGAAACCCTCCAGGGCCCACTCGATGCGGCTGAGAAACAGACCCGCCCCCAGATCCGTGTGGTGATCGGCATGGCGGATGTTGCCGCCGTTGGCCGCCACCCAGCCGGAGAGCTCGCTCACCAGGGCAGGGCGATCCGGACAGATCACCTGCAGGATCGCCGTGGCCGATCCGGCCTGGGGGGTCGACGGAGAGGGAGACATCAACGACGGGCCAACACGGCCTACATCAGATGCATGCGTAGCACCTCGCGGTTGGCACGGCGCACCCGGGCCCGGATCGTGGTCATGCCCAGGCGCTCGTGGGCCGCCACCCGGTGACAGCCGTTGAAGCCCCAGAGCTGACCCTCCACCTCCAGCACATCGATGGGCTCCTTCTGGCCCTCGGCGGCGATCGCCTCCATCAGCCAGGCCACCTTGGCCTCATCCAGGCTGCGCTCCAGGGGGCGACGGATCGCCGCCAGGGGCACCACGGCCTCCCGCATGCTCTCAACTCATAGCGATTCCGTTTTAGCGCCCATCCGGGGTCGGCAGGACTACAGAGCGGTACAGAGCGGGCGGCGCCACAGCAGGGGAATCGGGGCCACCGATAAAGTCGCGGCCACGATTCCCCCGTGGCGACGATGTCTGCCCCCTTCTCCGCGCTTCAGCAGTTGCTGCGTCGCCTGGCCCTGGTGGCGCTGGCCGGTGTGCTCTGCTTCGGTCTCACCGCCTGCGGCGAGGGCAAGGCGAAGGCGCCCACCCTCTCGGCCGATGACATCGCTGCCATCGAGCGCCAGGCCGAAGGCTTCCTCGCCGCCCGCGACCGCCTGCCCGAGCTCGCCACCCTGGTGAACGAGAAGGACTGGACCTTCACCCGCAACCTGATCCACGGCCCCATGCAGGAAGTGGGCCGGCAGATGCTCTACATCAACCAGCGCCTGCTCCCCGCCGAGCGTCCCGAGGCCACCAAACTGGCCAACCAGCTCAAGGCCGCCCTGGCCCAGCTCGATGAAGCCGCCCGCCTCCAGGACGGCGAGAAGCTGCGCAAGAGCTACATCGCCGTCGCCAGCGGCTTCGGCAAGTACGCCCAGATCCTGCCCGCCCAGGTGCAGGAAGACCTCAAGCAGATCTGATCCGGTCACGGCCGCAGCGCTCCCTGGACTCCCTGAGCCCCACCGGCGCCCATCCGCCCAGTCCCCCCCTCCGCCAGGAGGTGGTGGTGGTGGGGGCGGGCCTGGTGGGGCTTTCGATCGCCTGGTGGCTGCTCCGCCGCGGCCATCAAGTGACCCTGCTCGATCCGAGCATCGACGGCCCGCCGCCCGCCGATGGCGGCAGCTGGGCGGCCCTGGGGGTGCTGATGGCCCAGGTGTTCCACCGCTCCAGCGGGCGGGCCTGGCGGCTGCGCCAGCGCAGCCATCAGCTCTGGGGGTCCTGGATCGCCCAGCTGGCCGCCGAGGGCCTGGAGGTGCCGCGCCGCCAGGGCCTGCTGCTGTTGGCCGCCGATGCGGCGGAGCGGGCCCACCAGGAACGCCTGGTGGCCAGCCGGCAGGCCCAGGGGATGCCCCTAAGCCTGTGGTCTGACGCCCAGCTCGAGCCGCTGCGCCCCTGGATTCCCGCAGCCGCGACCACAGGCCTGCACTCGGCGGCCGACGGCCAGCTCGATCCACCGGCCCTGATGGCTGCCCTGCTCACCAGTGCCCGCCGCCTGGGGCTGCACACCCTGCCGGAAGCCGCCCTGCGCCTGGAGCGAGGCGGTGGCCACGGCCGCTGGCGGCTGCAGACCAGCACGGGCCGTCGCCTGGAGACCCCCTGGTTGGTGCTGAGCGCCGGCGTGGCGACCGCCACCCTGCTGGCCAGCGCCGGCCAGCCGCTGGCCCTGGAGCCGGTGCTCGGGCAGGCCCTGGAGCTGGAACTGGCCGAGACCCCGCCCTGGGTCCAGGCCCCCGGCCCACCGGGCTCCGGCTGGCCGGGGGTCGTGGTGTGGCGTGGCCTCAACCTGGTGCCCCGCCCCGATCTGCCGGGGGGCCGGCGCTGCTGGCTGGGGGCCACCCTGGAGCCCGGTGCCCGGGCCGATGCCGCGGCCCTCACGCGGTTGCGCCACTGGGGCGAGGGGGGCCCTGCCTGGCTGGAGCGGGCCCGGGTGGTGCGCCAGTGGCAAGGGCACCGCTGCAAGCCGAGCCAGCAGCCCGCCCCCGTGCTCGAGCAACCCGAAGCGGGCCTGCTCGTGGCCAGCGGCCACTACCGCAACGGGGTGCTGCTGGCACCGGCCAGCGCGGCCTGGGTGGCGGAGCAGATCGAGGCCAGCCCGGCCTGATCCCTGCGGAGGGCGCGGCCGGGTGCGGCCATCCAGCGCCCCGCCATGAAAAAGCCCCCTTGCGGGGGCTCGACCAGAGGACGGGGTGCGCAGCGGGGCGCCCACCGGCCCGGGGTCACTTGCTCTCGGTGAATTCGGCGTCGATCACGTCGTCGCTGCCGGAGGCACTGCCGGCATCGGCACTGGCGCCGTTGCCTCCAGGGGTGTCGCCGGCGGCACCGGCGGCCTGCTGGTACACCGCAGCACCGGCGGCATAGAGGGCCTGCTGCAGGGTTTCCAGCTCGCTCTTCATCGTCTCGAAGTCGTCCTTGGCGACGGCCTCCTTGAGCTTGGCGGCGGAGGCCTCCACCTTGGCCTTGTCGTCGGCACCCACCTTGTCGCCCAGTTCGCCCAGCTGCTTCTCGGCTTGATAGATCAGCGTTTCGGCCTGGTTCTTGGTGTCGATGCGGTCGCGCTTGTCCTTGTCGGCAGCGGCGTTGGCCTCGGCATCCTTCACCATCTTCTCCACCTCGTTTTCACTGAGGGTGGAGGCGCCGGTGATCGAGATGCTCTGCTCCTTGCCGCTGCCCTTGTCCTTGGCGGTCACGCTCAGGATGCCGTTGGCGTCGATGTCGAAGGTGACTTCGATCTGGGGCACGCCACGGGGGGCGGGGGGGATGCCGTCGAGGCGGAAGGTGCCGAGCGACTTGTTGTCGCTGGCCATCTCGCGCTCGCCCTGGAGCACGTGGATCTCCACGTTGGTCTGGCCGTCCACCGCCGTGGAGTAGGTCTCCGACTTCTTGGTGGGGATGGTGGTGTTGCGGGGAATCATCTTGGTCATCACCCCGCCCAGGGTCTCCACGCCGAGGGAGAGCGGGGTGACATCCAGCAGCAGGATGTCCTTCACCTCACCGGCGAGCACGCCGCCCTGAATGGCGGCGCCCACGGCCACCACCTCGTCGGGGTTCACGGTCTGGTTGGGGTCCTTGCCGGTGATGCGCTTCACCAGCTCCAGCACCGCCGGGATGCGGGTGGAACCACCCACCATCACGATCTCATCGAGCTCGGAGGAGGAGAGCTTGGCGTCCTTGAGCGCCTGCTCCACCGGCACGCGGCAGCGGTCGATGAGCTTGGAGGCCAGCTCCTCGAACTTGGCGCGGGTGAGGGTGAGATCGAGGTGCTTGGGACCCTCCGGGGTGGCCGTGATGAAGGGCAGGTTGATCTCGCTCTGGGTGGCGCTGGAGAGCTCGATCTTGGCTTTCTCGGCCGCCTCGGTGAGGCGCTGCAGGGCCTGCTTGTCCTGGCGCAGGTCGATGCCCTCGTTGGCCTTGAAGGTGTCGGCCAGGTGATCCACGATCACCTTGTCGAAGTCATCGCCGCCCAGGTGGGTGTCACCGGAGGTGGAGAGCACTTCGAACACGCCGTCGCCCACCTCGAGCACCGACACGTCGAAGGTGCCACCGCCCAGGTCGAACACCAGGATGCGCTCGTTGCTCTTCTTGTCGAGGCCGTAGGCCAGGGCCGCCGCCGTGGGCTCGTTGATGATGCGCAGCACCTCGAGGCCGGCGATCTTGCCGGCGTCCTTGGTGGCCTGGCGCTGGGAGTCGTTGAAGTAGGCGGGAACGGTGATCACCGCCTGGGTGACGCTCTCACCGAGGTACTTGCCGGCGTCCTCCGCCAGCTTGCGCAGCACCTGGGCGCTCACCTCCTCCGGGGCGAACTGCTTGTTGAGCACCGGGCACTTCACCTTCACGTTGGAGCCGGCCTTCTCCACGCCGTAGCTCACTTCCTTCGATTCCTCGTTGACCTCGTCAACGCGGCGGCCGATGAAGCGCTTCACCGAATAGAAGGTGTTCTCGGGGTTCATCACCGCCTGACGCTTGGCGATCTGACCGACGAGCTGGTCCTGGTTCTTGGTGTAGGCCACCACGGAGGGCGTCGTGCGGAAGCCCTCGGCATTGGCGATCACGGTGGGCTTGCCGCCCTCCATGACAGCCACGCAGCTGTTGGTGGTGCCAAGGTCAATGCCGACAACCTTGCCCATGACTGTCCTCTGAACTGGAGGCATCCTCAACAGCGGCCCCCGGGTGGGGCTAGGTGTGGTTGCCGAACAGCGCCCGTACCGCCCCGTGAGCCAGGCCCGAGCCATCAGCGGCCACACCGCCCTGCTCGGGGTGCTGGGGGATCCGGTCCGCCACTCGCTCTCGCCGGCGATGCACAACGCCGCCCTGGCGGAGCTGGGGCTGGACTGGATCTACCTGGCCCTGCCGGCGGCGCCGGCCGAGCTGCCGGGGGTGGTGCGGGCCCTGGAGGCGATGGGCTGCCGCGGCCTGAACGTCACCATCCCGCACAAACAGGCCGTGGCGGCCCTCTGCCGCGAGCGCACACCGCTGGCCGAGCGGATCGGTGCGGTGAACACGCTGGTGCCGCTGGCCGAGGGCGGCTGGCTGGGCACCAACACCGATGTGGAGGGCTTCTGCGCACCCCTGCGTCGCGGCGGAGCCACCTGGGGCGGCAAGCAGGCGGTGGTGCTGGGCTGCGGCGGCAGCGCCCGCGCCGTGGTGGCCGGCCTGGTGGAACTGGGTTTCGGCAGCATCCAGCTGGCGGGCCGCAGAAGCGAGGCGTTGCAGGCCTTTCTGCAGGACTGCCAGGCCTGGGCCCCCCAGCTGCAGGCGCTGTCCTGGGCCAGCGACAGCCCCGAGCTCGCGCAGGCCCTGGCGGCGGCGGATCTGGTGGTGAACACCACCCCGGTGGGCATGGCCTCCGCCAGCCAGCCTGACGCCGCTCTGGCCTGCCCCCTGGCGGAGGCGGAACTGGCGGCCCTGCAGCCGGGGTGCTGCGTCTACGACATCATCTACACCCCACGGCCCACGGCCCTGCTGAAACGCGCCAGCGCCCTCGGCTGCCGCAGCCTCGATGGCCTGGAGATGCTGGTGGAGCAGGGAGCCGCCACCCTGCGGCTCTGGAGCGGCCGCAACGATGTGCCGGTGGAGGTGATGCGTGCCGCGGCCGAGGCGGCCCTGGCGGCCTGAGGATCCGGCCTGACTAGCGTTGGCGGCGAGATCCACCGACCATGCCTGCGATGAAAGGCCCCCCGATCTGGCAGCGCCTGCTGGCGGCCCTCGCCTACCTCCTGCCCTGGAGCGATGCCCTGCCCTTCGGCCAGGGGCTGTTCGGCCTGTTCCCGGCGTTGCAGTGGCTCAGCCTGCCGGCCCTGCCCCTGATGCTCCTGCAGCAGGCGGTGCCCTTCGGTGGCTTCGTGCTCTTCCTGGTGCTGTTCCTGGCGGTGGTGCGCAACGGCCGGGTGCCCTACCTGATCCGCTTCAACGTGCTGCAGGCGATCCTGATCGACATCCTGCTGATCCTCATTTCACTGGTGTTCAGCGTGCTGCTCGCCCCCCTGGGGGCCGGCTTTGCCCTGCGCACCCTCAGCAACACGGTGTTCCTCGGGGCGCTGCTGCTAGTGGCCTTCGCGGTGGTGCAGAGCCTGCGGGGCCAGGAGGCGGAGGTGCCCAGCCTGTCGGAAGCCGTGCGCATGCAGCTCTACTGATGGGGCTCGACCCTGCTGCGATAGGTTGGCAGATCCGTCGCTGGTGAGCTGCAGCAGCCCACTGGCCAACGCCCTCATTCCTGCCGCACGGGCGGCTTTCCCAGACAGGCGACCATGACGCAGCCCTATTACGAGACCATGTACATCCTTCGTCCGGACATCCCGGAGGAAGAGGTGGAGACCCATGTGGCCAAGTACCGCGACATCGTGGTGGAAGCCGGTGGGGAGGTGCTCGACTGTCAGATGCGGGGCAAGCGTCGCCTGGCTTACACCATCGCCAAGCACCGCGAAGGCATCTACGTGCAGCTCAACCACAACGGTGACGGCCAGCAGGTGGCTCCCCTGGAGCGTGCCATGCGCCTCTCGGAAGACGTGATCCGCTATCTCACGGTGAAGCAGGACGGTCCGATGCCGGCCCCCCGCACCCTGCCCTCCTCGATGCCCGAGGTGAACGCCGCCGAACCGGCCACCGTCTGAGTTCCCATCCGGCGGAGCAGACGCCAGTGACTGCAGCGGGGGCCTGAGGGTCCCCGTTTTTTGTGCTGGCCGCCGCTCCCGCCAACTTGCTTTGCCGGGAGCCTGGGCGTAGGGTCCTCCCCATGCAGCAGGAACCCTCCCCGCCCAGCGCCATCCCGGCCGACCGGATTCCGCCCCCGCCTCCCTGGCAGCCCGCTGCCGCGGAGGAGGCTTCGGTGCTGGCAGCTCATCAAGAGGCATGGCAGCGCGACTCCCTGCAGAAGGAGCTGGCGGCCACGCGCGATGAGCTGGAGGCCATGCGCGCCCTGCTCGACGAATTGCCCGCCATCTTCGAGAGCCGTTTCGCCAGCCGGATGGAACCGCTGCTGGCCCAGAAACAGCGGCTGCTGCTGGAGACCGATCAACTACGCCAGCACTTGCTGAGCCTGCAGCCAGCCGGCAACCCCGGCAGTTTTCCGGCACTCCTGCCCGGCCGCCCCGTTCCCCAGGGCCAGGCCGGGGATGGGCCCAGGCAGGCGGCCTGAGCCGGCTCAGAGGCGGCGGTTGGCCCAGAGGCGGGTGGGCAGACCCCACACGTAGATGAAGCCCTCGGCGGCGCGGTGATCGAACTGGTCGCCGGCGTCGTAGGTGGCCATGGTGGGCACGTAGAGGCTGTCGGTGCTGCTGCTGCGGCCCACCACGGTGGCGTTGCCCTTGTGCAGCTTCACCTTCACCGAGCCGTTCACCGCGGTCTGGGTGCGCTCAATGAAGCCATCGAGGGCATCCTTGAGCGGGCCATACCAGAGACCCTGGTACACCAGATCGGCCCACTGCTGCTCCAGCTGGCGCTTGCTGCGCAGCACATCGGCCGCCAAGGTGAGGCTCTCGAGCTCCTGATGGGCCTTGATCAGCAGCAGCAGACCGGGGGTCTCGTAGATCTCCCGGCTCTTGATGCCCACCACCCGGTTCTCGATCATGTCGAGCCGGCCGAAGCCGTGGCGGCCCGCCAGTTCGTTGGCCTTGCGGATCAGGCTCACCGGATCGAGGCGCACGCCATCGATGCTCACCGGGTTGCCCTGCTCAAAGCCGATCTCCACCACCTGGGACTGATCGGGAGCGGCCTCCACGCTCACGGTGAGGGCATAGATCTCCTCGGGGGGCTCCACGTTGGGATCCTCCAGCGGGCCGGCCTCGATCGAGCGGCCCAGCAGGTTGAGGTCGATCGAATAGGGCGACTTCTTGCTCACGGGTGAGGGGATGCCGCAGCGCTCGCCGTAGGCAATGGTTTCCTCACGGCTCATGCCCCACTCCCGCGCCGGGGTGAGCACCTTCAGATCGGGAGCGAGGGCGCCGATGGCCACATCGAAGCGCACCTGGTCGTTGCCCTTGCCGGTGCAGCCATGGGCCACGGCATCGGCGCCCACCTCGCGGGCGATCTCCACCAGGCGGCGGGCGATCAGGGGCCGGGCCAGGGCGGTGCTGAGCGGATAGCGGCCCTCATAGAGCGCATTGGCGCGGATCGCCGGGAAGGCGAACTCGGTGATGAAGGGCTCGATCAGGTCGCCCACGATCGACTGGCTGGCGCCGGAGTCGAGCGCCTTCTGGCGGATCGGCTCCAGTTCATCGCCCTGGCCCAGATCGGCGGCGAAGGTGATCACCTCCTCCACGCCCCACTCGTTCTTGAGGTAAGGAATGCAGACGCTGGTGTCCACCCCGCCGGAATAGGCGAGAACAGCCTTCTTGGCTCGACCCATCGACGCGTCTCCGTGCGCTCAATCGATCGATTCTCCCCTGTCGGGGTGAAGGGCCTGCCCCCGCGAGGCCGCCGGCTCCAGGCGCCAGGAGCGGAGCAGCCACAGGGCCATCAGCAGGGGGGGCACCAGCACCAGGCCCCACACCCAGGCGCCAACGGGCACCAGCGGCTCGGGCCAGCGCTCACCGGCAGCCACCAGGCCGGCACTGAGGGCCAGGGCCAGGGCCCACAGGGCCAGCACGGCCAGCGCAGGGCCCAGCGGCCGGGGTGTGGGAGCCGTCATCGGCAGCTATGGTGATTGATTGGCATGGGCTGACCGCAGCCTGACGCACGCCGGATCGCATGAGCAAGCTCTCAACCACCAGCCTCTCCCGCCTGGACGGCGTCAACCCCTCCCTCACCCGCTACGACCGCCAGGATCCCGCCCCGGTGCTGCCCCTGCGCGACGAGCCGGATCTGCTCACCTGGCTGGAGACCAGCGGCCGGCTGGTGGCCGATGAGGAATCCGCCGCCACCGACGTGAGCACGGTGGAAGAGGAGGAGCTCTCGGCGCTGATGGGCGAGAAGGAGGACTACAACCAGGCCGACGACCAGCCCGAGGAAGACTGGGAAGACTGAGCCGAAGGCGCCGGCTTCGGGGAAACTGGGGCCGCCCCAGCCCCTGCCGGTGACCTCTCCGACTCCCTCCCGATCGCCGGCGACCGCGAGCGCCAACCTTCTGCCCCAGCCGGCGCTCCTGCTCGGCGGTGGCGTTCTGGTGGCCTGCCTGGCCAGCGATCTGCTGGTGGCCAATTCCCTGCTCAGCCTGCCGCTGCTGGTGGCAGCAGCCATGAGCTGGGGCGTGACCGCCTGGGGCGTTCCCCGGTTGCGGTCGCTCAAGCTGGGCCAGGTGATCCGCGAGGAGGGGCCCCAGGCGCACCACAGCAAGGCCGGCACCCCCACCATGGGGGGCCTGCTGGTGGTGCCGGTGGGGGTGATCGTGGGCGGGCTGGTCACGCCCGGCGATCCCCGGCTGCTGGCCGTGGCGGCCGTGACCCTGGCCTACATGGCCGTGGGCGCCGTGGACGACTGGCGCAGCCTCACGCGCCGCACCAACACGGGCCTCAGCCCCCGCGGCAAGCTGCTGCTCCAGGCCGGCGCAGCGCTGCTGTTCCTGATCTGGGCAGCCCAGGGTCAGTGGCTGGGGGGCGCCGATGCCGGTGACATCGCCCTGCCCCTGGGCTGGGTGCTGCCCCTGGGGCTGCTGATCTGGCCCCTGGGGCTGTTCGTGTTTCTGGCGGAGAGCAACGCCACCAACCTCACCGACGGGCTGGATGGCCTCGCCGCCGGCTGCGGGGCGGTGGTGTTCACCGGCATGGGGCTGCAGCTGATGCTGCGCGGCAACAACGGCGACCCGGCGCTGGCCGCCTTCTGTACAGCGATGGCCGGCTGCTGGCTGGGCTTTCTGGCCCACAACCGCCACCCGGCCCGGCTGTTCATGGGCGATACGGGCTCCCTGGCCATGGGGGCGGCCCTCAGCGCCGTGGCCCTGCTCTCCAACAGCCTCTGGCCCCTGCTGCTGATGGGCGGGGTGTTCCTGGCCGAATCACTCTCGGTGATCCTGCAGGTGTGGGTGTTCAAGGCCACCAAGAACCCGGCCACGGGCCAGGGACGCCGGGTGTTCCGCATGGCCCCGCTGCACCACCACTTCGAGCTGGGCGGCCTACCGGAGCAGCAGGTGGTGCTGCGCTTCTGGGGGGCCAGCGTGGTGCTGGTGCTCCTGGGTCTGGTGCTGCTGCCCTGATCCCTGCGAGCCTGAGCGGAGCTCTTCCCCTGCCACCGATGGCCTACTTCACCTGGAGGGAAACCGGCCTGACGGCCGACTGCGCCAGCCTGGAGGCGATGGCCGCCCGCTTCGAGGAGGCCGCGGGCCTGATGCGGCGCATGGCCGATGAGGGATTTCGCCTGGAGCGCCACAGCGAGGGGCAGCGGATCACCCACCCCGACCCGGCGGTGTTCGAGGCCTACGGCTTCGTGAGCGAAGAGCCGCCGGTGCGCCAGCTCACCCTGCTCAACGAGCCCTAGCGGCTGCGCAGGTAGCCCACCACCCAGACGACCACAAACGCCAGGGACGACAGCCCGAGATAGACAAGGGCGCTGGTCTGGAGCGTGGCGATATCCCAGCCGAACAGCAGGCCATCGGCAGCGTCACTGGCGGTGCTGAACGCCAGGGGGTTGCTGAGTGCCAACACGCTGCCCATCGGCTCCGCCGGTGCTGGCGCCTCTCTAGCAGGACGGGTGGCAGGCTGGGGCCCGTCCGGCCACGCCTCCCTCCGCTCCCGCGCCATGTCCTCCCCGAGCCTGCCCCGCACCCTGATGCTGCTGGGCAGCGGTGAACTGGGGAAAGAAGTGGCGGTGGCCGCCCAGCGCCTCGGTTGCCGCGTGATCGCCGTCGATCGCTACGCCGGTGCCCCGGCGATGCAGGTGGCAGATGTGGCCGAGGTGGTGGCCATGGGCGATCCCGAGGCCCTCAAGGCCGTGGTGCGCCGACACCAACCCGATCTGGTGATCCCGGAGATCGAGGCGCTGGCGGTGGATGCCCTGGCGGAGCTCGAGGCCGAGGGGATCACCGTGATCCCCACGGCACGGGCCACGGCGGTGACCATGAACCGCGACCGCATCCGCGACCTGGCGGCCCGGGAGCTGGGCCTGCGCACGGCCCGCTTCGCCTACGCCGAGAGCGCCGAGGAGCTGGCGGCCGCGGCCGCCCCCCTGGGCTGGCCGGTGGTGGTGAAGCCGGTGATGAGCTCCTCGGGCAAGGGGCAGAGCGTGGTGCAGGGTCCGGAGGGGATCGCGGCGGCCTGGGAGGCGGCCATGGCCGGGGCCCGCGGTGCCGGGGCCCGGGTGATCGTGGAGGAGTTCCTGCAGTTCGACCTGGAAATCACCCTGCTCACGGTGAAGCAGTGGCAGGGCCCCACCCTCTTCTGCCCGCCGATCGGCCACATCCAGGAGCGGGGCGACTACCAGTGCAGCTGGCAGCCGGCCGCCATGCCCGCCGAAGCCCTGGCGGCCGCCGAGGCCATGGCCCGAGCCGTCACCGACAGCCTGGGCGGCGCGGGACTGTTCGGCGTGGAGTTTTTCCTGTGCGGCGAGGAGGTGGTGTTCTCCGAGCTGTCGCCCCGGCCCCACGACACCGGCCTGGTGACCCTGCTGGGGCAGAACCTCAGTGAGTTCGAGCTCCACCTGCGGGCGGTGCTGGGGCTGCCGATCCCGGCGATCCACAGCCTGGGCGCCGCCGCCAGCCGGGTGGTCCTGGCGGAGGCGGCCGGTGCCCCCGTCCGCTACAGCGGCGTAGCCGAAGCCCTGGCGGAGCCCGAGACCCAGGTGCTGCTGTTCGGCAAGCCCGAGGCCCGGCCCCAGCGACGCATGGGGGTGGTGCTCGCCCGCGGTGCCAGCGAGGCGGAGGCCCGAGGGCGCGCGGATCGGGCCGCGGGCCAGATCCGGGTAGTGGCTGCCTGACCCCTGGTTCCAGCTGGGTTTGACCCTTAAGGTGCGCCCATCAGGACGCCCCATGAGCCAGGCCCAGCCCCTTCCCCCCCGCGGCAGCACCCGGCGCACGGCCCGGGGACGGCGCACCCGGCCGGCAACCCAGGCCGTGGCTGCGGCGAGCACGGGTGAGAGTGCGGGACGCGTGGCCCGCCCCCGGCCCAGCAGCAGCGGCCGGCGCCGCCCTCCCCTGCTGGCCTTCGCCCTTGGGCTGGGCCTGGGCTACGGCCTGGCGGGCCCCCTGCCCGGCCTGGTGAGCCATGCGGTGGCGGCCCTGCAGAAAGGCCAGGACCAGCTCACCGCCATGGTGAACCCCCTGGGCGGACTGGCCCGCCAGCAAGTGCTGGTGATGGGGGTCGACCGGGTCGGTGACAACACCGATGTGATGTTCACCGTGGCGGTGAAGGACGGTCGCACCAGCCTGCTGCAGGTGCCCCGCGACACCTTCGTAGAGACCGAGCGCTACGGGGTGCTCAAGGCCAATGCGCTCTACGCCTATGGCGGCATCGACCATGCCAAGCGGGAGCTGGCCCACCTGCTCGATGCCCCGGTGCAGCGTCACCTGCGGGTGAATCTCCGGGCCGTGGAGCGCATCGCCGACGCCCTCGGCGGCGTGGAGGTGGAGGTGCCCAAGCGGATGTATTACATCGACAACGCCCAGGGGCTCTACATCGATCTCTACCCGGGGCGGCAGGTGCTCCGGGGCGAGGCGCTGGAGGGCTTCCTGCGCTACCGCAACGACGAGATGGGCGACCTGGGCCGCATGGAGCGCCAGAAACTCGTGCTCCATGCCGTCTTCGCCAAGCTGATCCAGCCGGGCACCCTCACGCGCCTGCCCGAGCTGCTGCAGATCGCCGGCGAGGACATCGACACCGACCTCAATCCCCTGGAGATGGGTCAGCTGCTCACCGCCATGGCGACCACGGAGCTGAACACCAGCCAGCTGCCCGGCCGCCTGTTCTGGCACAACGATCTCAGCTACTGGATGCCCTCCAGCAACACCCACTACCCGGCCGGCACCGGCGAGGGCGAGCTGGAGGCCCCGCTCGAGGGCCAGACCCAGGCCAGCCGCGAAGGCGGCGACAGCCAGGGCCTCTACTGAGCCCTCTACTGATTCCAGCCAGGAGTCAGCGCCGCAGAAACCGGTGGTGATCGAGCCCCTCGATCAGGCCCCAGGCCTGGGGGCGGCTGGAGAAGAACACCCGCCGGTGGCCGCGCAGGCGCTCCAGCACGGGATCGTGATCCTCCGGCACAACCCCGAGGGAGAGGCCGCGCAGCAGCTCCCCGTCACCCTGCTGACAGGCCTCCACCAGGATCGCCTCGATCGGCAGCTGCCAGCGCAGGGCCACGTAGCGCAACGCCTCGGTCTTGGACGCCGTGAGGGGCAGCACGTCGAGGAAGTGGTGGTGAAAGAGATGGGGGCGGGCCATCAGCTGATGGCTGCGCAGGGTCTGGCGAACCAGCGGGATGATGCCCTGATCGGGCTCGGTGAGCACGTAGCTCACCTTGAACGGCCCCTGGTCGCCCTCGGGCTGGCGCAGCAGCCGGGGCTCCAGCTCCGCCATCGCCGCCTCCACCGCGGCCCGGTCCCACTGGTGGCCGATCTGGCGCTGCCAGTGCCGATCCGGCAGCTCCCCCTCGGGCGTGGCGACGTGGATCTCGGTGCCTGACTGGGTGATCCACAGGCAGGGGGCCGGCAGGTGCAGCTCCCCGTAGCGCTGGCGAGCCGCCTTGAAGCCCCGCCCCGTCATTACGCCGATCGCCAAGCTGGAATCGCCGCTCAGGCGGCGGCGCAGTTCCGCGAGGCTGAGGGGATCGGGCGCCGCCAGGCTGGCGTCGAGATCGAGCACCAGCAGCCGCTGCAGCCCCGGGGGACGCCCGGCCGGCGTGGGGAAGACGGCGGCGGCTTCACCCGGCTCCCGGAACCAGAGGGCCGGGCGCTGGTGGGTCGCCCGCTGGGCACTGGCGAGGGCCTCCCCGAGGTAGTGGACGGCGTGGGCATCCCAGCTGAAGTGACGGTTCACCGCCTCGATGCCGTTGTCGCGCCAGCGGCGCCAGCGCCCGGGCTGGGCCAGAACCTCCTCGATGGCCATCTGCAGCGCATCGAGATCCGACACGTCCACCAGCAGGCCGTTGTCACAGCGGCGGAGGATGTCGCGCGGGCCACCGTCGTCGGTGGCGACCACCGGCAGGCCGCAGGCCGCCGCCTCCAGCAGGGTGAGGCCAAAGGGCTCGGTGAGGGCCGGGTTCACGAACACGCCACCGAGATCCGCGGCCCAGCGGTAGATCGCCGGGATCTGCTCGCGCCGGTGCTGCTTGGGATAGGCGATCTGGCCGTAGAGATCGAAGCGGTCGACCAGCTCGAACACCTGCTGGAAGACCTCCCGCTGGGCCTTGTCAAGCTGGCGGGGGTCCTCGCGGCAGCCCAGCACCAGCACGAGGTTGTGGTGCTGGCGCAGGTGCTCCGAGCGACCGAACACCTCCACCAGGGCCGGGATGTTCTTGCGCGGATCGGCCCGGCAGATGGCCAGCACCGGCGGCTTGGTGGGATCCCGCAGGAACGGTGCCATCAGGGCGTCAATGGCACCGTCCTCCAATCCCGGCTGGGGCGGGAAGAACTGGCTGCTGTCGACGCCGGGCGGAATCACCCGGGCCTGGTCGGCCGCGAAACGGCCGTAGCGCGCGTATTGCTGATCCCGCTCCTGGGCCGTGCTGGTGACCACCAGGCCGGCGTGGGCGAGGGCCAGCTCCTCGGCGTCGATGCGCTGGGCCATGGCGTACTGGGCATCGATCTGGGCGGCCTCGAGACCGGCCGCCAGCAGGCGGCGGCGCTTCTCCCGGCCCAGGGAATGGCCGGTGAAGACCAGGGGAATGCCCAGGCGGCGGCGCAGCAGCACGCCCACATAGCCGGCGTCGGCGTAGTGGGCGTGGATCCAGTCCGGCAGGCGCGGTTGGGCGAGCAACCGCTGGGTGAGTGCATCGGCCAGCTCATCGAGATAGGGCCAGAGCAGCTCCTTGCGCAGATAGCGGGCCGGGCCGAAGGGCAGCCGTTCGATCGTGGCGTCCGGAGCCAGGCGCTCGCAGGGGCGCGCGTAGTCGGGGGAGAGGCGACGGTCACGGATCAGGCGCGTCACCACCCGTACCCGCTCCACCTCGGGCCGGGCGGCCAGGGCCCGCGCCAGCTCCAGCACATAGGTGGTCTGCCCTCCGGTGTCGGCATCCCGCCCCAGCTCCAGGTCATGGGCGCGGAACAGCCCGTGCAGATGCAGATGCAGAACGTGAAGGCCACCCATGGCGAAGATCGGTTGCGAGGGGAACGTCAACGGCGGGAGCAGTTGCGTTCATCCATAGCCAGACCCGTCGCAGCTGACCCGAGCACGACCAAGCGGATCGCCGAACAGGTCCTGGAGCAGGAGCCCGTCCAAGCCTGTTGTCAAGGGGGTTTGGAGCCGTGTGTGCGGGATCGCATGGCCAACCGTCTGTTCACAAACGCGAACATTCAGGGGGGCTCCGCCCCCGGGTGCAGCGCCGGAAGCTCAGCGCACCGGCACCAGGGGCAGCTGATCGCTGCCCCAGCCATCCGGAGGCAGCAAGGGGGGAGCCCCCTCCACCGGGGCGGTGCGGGCCCCGGGAGCGAAAGCGGCGTTGGTCCAGGCCAGCAGCAGCCCCCGCAGGGGGCCCCCATCGCCCTCGGCCGGCGCCCGCAGATTGAAGTGATCCCCCCCCTCCACCAGCACCAGTTCATGGCCGCGGCTGCGGGCGGCCGCGAACGGCACCAGGGCCTCCGGGTCGGGAGTCACCACCCAGTCGCGGCTGCCGCTCACCAGCAGGGCCCGCGCCTGCATGGATTGGGCGGCGCCGTAGTCGAATAACAGACTCAGGGGGGGGCTCACCGCCACCACCGCCTGCACGCGCGGATCAGCGAGGCCGGCCTGATCGGCCGATCCCAGGAAACTGCATTGCAGCACCCAGCTGAGATTGCGGTCGGGGTCATTGAGGTTGAGGCAGCGCTGGCGCAGGCGGTTGGTGCTGGGCTGGCTGCCCGCCAGTTGCAGGGCGGTGGTAGCCCCCCAGGAGTGACCGATCACCACCACCTTCTGGGCACCGGCGGCGCCGATGACCGCCGTCACATCCAGGGGCCGCAGCCGCAGCTCATCGGGGCTCGGCGGGGGCGTCTTGCCGGAGAGCATCGCCTCCTGCTGGCTGTCGTCGCTGCCGGGATGGCGGGGCAGCAGTACGCGGTAGCCATGGCTGGCCAGATGCCGCCCCCAGCCCTCAAAGCTCTCGGGGCTGTCCCAGAGGCCATGGGAGATCAGCACCACCTGGCCGGTGCCCGCACTCGCGGGCTCCAGCACCACCACCTCCAGGGGGGCGGAGCGGTGGGACGCCGGCACCTGCAACAGGCTGCGGCGCACGGAGAGTGGCCCGGGCTGGGCCAGGGCGGGCGACACCGGCACCGCCTTGCCCTGCTCGATCAGGGCCGTCGCCTGCCGGCGCTGGGCCACCATGCGCTGGAGGGCCCCCACCGCCTGGGGCAGGTCGACGGTGACCGACTCCCCAGGCAGGGCTCGCAGCAGGGTGAGCAGGGTGAGGTTGCCCCCGGCGCTGGCCTTCTCCACCGCCACCTGCAGGTCGCGGCCGCTGAGATCCTTCTGCAGCCCGTCCACGCGGCCCAGGGTGGTGACCGCCAGCAACGCCTGCTCCAGCAGGGGGGTGCCCACCACCTGATCCACCACCTGGCGGGTCTGGAGCGGCAGCGGCGTGTCGAACACCTGGCGGATCTGGCGGCCCAGGGCACCGCCGCTCGCCCGGTTCAGTTCGGCCAGATCACTCTGGCCCTGCCAGAGGGTCTCGGGATTCTCCAGCTCCCGCAGGCTCACGGTGAACCCCACGCCCAGCAGGGGCAACTGGAGCTCCACCCGGTCGATGGCATGGGCCGGCGCGGCCCCCACCAGCAGGGGAAGCACGGCCAGGGCGGAAGACAGGCGGCGCAGCATCACGGGTGGGGTGCCGAATCGCACGCAGAATGGCGCATCTGCGCTCCCTCGGCACCGCCACCTCCCGCAGCCCCCCTCTCGCGAAGCCCCCAATCCTTCCTTCAGCAGTTCATGCCGTTCTGCCGCCGTCGATGACCCGCAGCAATGACCTGCTGGCCTTCATGGAGCTGGCCACCGACCTCAGCGAGGCCCGGCAACGGGTGCTGGAGGCCACCAGTGTGGCGGCGGTGCTGGGCGTGGCCGCCGAGTACGGCTACGCCTTCTCCGCCGACGACTTCCTGCGCGCCCGCAAACTGCTGCTCACTGGCCGCCTGAGCTGGATCGGCAACTGCCAGCTCTGGCGGGGCTATCTCCAACCGGGTTAAGTCCGGCCCCCCACACCTGCCGCCCCCAGTCCCGGCCATGCCCCTGCCCCCTTCCGCCGCACCGGCTCCGGCCGATGCCTCCCTGCTGCGCCGGCTGTGGCTGGGCGTGAGCATCTACCTGCTGGTGAACGCCCTGGGTCTGGGCCTGATGTCGGGCACCGCCGATCAGGATCAGGCCGAGCAACTGCTGCGCAGCCAGCACTGGGCCCTGGGGTACGGCGCCCAGCCCCCTCTCTACACCTATATGGTGAAGCTGATCTTCAGCGTCACCGGCCCGGCGCTCTGGCCCCTGCTGCTGCTGAAGGCAATCCTGCTCAGCCCCCAGGCAGATAGCTGCACGATCAAGACCGCAGAAAACGCGGCTTGAGCTCCATCACAAGAAACAAAACAGAAAGGCACAAGCCAGATTCCACCAAAGCCTCAAACAAGCCACTTCGGCCCGGCAGAATCCCATCCAAGAGGTCCGGATGCCGATCAGCAAGATGCGAAGCAGAAAATAACAGCGCAATCCAAATACTCCAAGCCCGCAATTGGCTCCGTCTGCCAGACGCCACGCATTGAGGTGAGAGCCAACTTCGCCTGTTCATCCAGGCCATCCGAACAAGCCAAAGCACAGCAAGAATACAAGGAGAAATCAGCAACAAGACAGCCATCTTTTCCCCCAGTGGCGCGCCCGCCTTCAAGTAATAACCTGTTGACATGACTGATCGATATGTAAACATTGCCTGAAAGTCCAGCTCGCGCAAAGCCGAATAAAAGATCACAACTCCTGCAGCCAGCCAGGCAGTGGAGCGAGTTGCCAGCCAAGACGCCACGGCCAGCAACGAGCCCGCGATCAAAAAAGCCGCAGACGCTTGCTCAAAAAATCCCTGCTCCGACGCGAGGTACTTAGCCAAATCAGAGTCGGCCGGGAGCGCTTGCGTCCACAAGGATGACAACACCACGAATGCCACGCAAATCCAGGCAGGAGCAGGAGTGTCTTTAAACAATTGAGCAAGTGCGCCCAGGCCGACCCCCAACAGCTGCGACAACCCCACCCCCACTCGTTTAGTCACGCCAATACCACCCACAAAGAATTCGCCAGAACCGCTCGCACACTATATTCCAGACGTGACCACCGGATTTGCCGGCATGACTGCGCTTTTGCAACGACAACTCTCCATTGCATAAAAATCCCTACTGCAAGGAACCGCTACTGAGACCCGCTCTACGGAAGGCAGGTTCTCAGGATCCATGGTATTTGCTTGAATTTCCATTGCTTGAGCGTCGCTGAAGCGCCTTAGCAGTCCGGGGCAGCCCTCCTTTCGCAATCCCTCTCCATTTCTTCACTCCTCAACCTCAGCCGCCCTCTGTCCCTCGGCCAATGACTGGATCCTCTGCAGCCCCAGGCCCTGATGGCACTCAAGGGCGTACGCTCGCGCCCACCGAGCACTTCGAGGTGATCGTGGTGGGCGGCGGCCACGCCGGCTGCGAGGCGGCGATCACGGCGGCGCGCCTGGGCCTGCAGACGGCCCTGTTTTCACTCAACCTCGATCGCATCGCCTGGCAGCCCTGCAATCCCGCGGTGGGCGGGCCGGCCAAGAGCCAGT
>VGPU01000005.1 GCA_016882525.1 Cyanobacteria bacterium M_surface_10_m2_119
CCCCCCTCCCCGCTCCCGTCGCAGTGGAGGAGATCCCCGCCAATCGGCCAGTCCAGGCCCCTCCCCCGCCACGCCAGTTCCCACCCAGCGCTCCACTCCCTGAGGCTGAACCGCCCAGCAGTCCTGCACAAGGGGCTTCCCAGCAGGAGCGCGCCGGCGAACCGGTCCCTGTTCAGGAGCCCGCGCCCCTGCTGGCCGCCTTTGCAGACAGCGATCCCCAGGGGCTGCTGCTGGAGGCTCGCCCCCGGCCCGCTGCCGGTGAACTTGTGCTGGTGCTCAGCCCCGGCTGGCTGGAGCTGCCCTTGCCCCTGCGGGACCGTCAGGCAGCAGCCTGGCAGGAGCGGGCCCTGGAGCAGGGTTACGAGCGTCTCCTGCTGCAGACCCCCGCCGGCCAGCTGCTGGCGCGGCCAGCCCTGGTGGGGTCAGGCATGATCCTGCTCACTCCTGTCGCCCCCCCGGATGCCGATCGCGCTTGAGGCCCTCCAGCAGCTCTGGGGTGCCCCCCAGCTGGGCGACTGCCGCCACCCGGACGGGGAGGCCCGGACCGTCACCGCCATCGGCACCGACAGCCGCAGGATCGTGCCCGGTTCCCTGTTCATTCCCCTGGTGGGAGAGCAGTTTGACGGCCATCGCTTCCTGGCCGATGCCGTGGCAGCCGGCTGCCAGGCGGTCGTGGCCCAGGCCGATCGGCTCGATGAGGGGGCGATGGCGGCGCTGGTGGGGCAGCTCAGTGCCGCCGATGGGCTGCTCTGGCTGGTGGAGGACACCCTGCTGGCCTATCAGCAGCTGGCAGGTCTCTGGCGCCGCCAGCTGGCCCAGCCGGTGGTGGCGGTGACGGGCTCGGCGGGCAAGACCAGCACCCGGGAGCTGATCCGCGCCGTGCTGGCCCCCCTGGGCCCGGTGCTCGCCTCCAGCGGCAACGAGAACAACGACGTGGGTGTGCCCCTCACCCTGCTGAAGGCCGACACCAGCCACCGGGCCCTGGTGGTGGAGATGGGCATGCGGGGCCTCGGGGAGATCGAGCGCCTCAGCCGCTGCGCCCAGCCGGATGTGGCGGTGATCACCAACATCGGCACGGCCCACATCGGCCGCCTCGGCAGCCGGGAGGCGATCGGTCAGGCCAAGTGTGAGATCGTCGCCGGCCTGCAGCCCGGCGCCCTGGTGGTGATTCCAGCGGGCGATCCCCTGCTGGATGGGGCCCTGGCCCGGGTGTGGGCGGGCCGGGTGCGCCGGGTGGCTCTGGCGGATGACCCGGGGGCCGGGGACGCCGACCTGGTGGGCGTGCTCGATGAGGACGCCGGCACCCTCACCGTGGCTGGGGCCACGCTGCCGCTTCCCCTCGATGGTCGCCACCAGGCCCGCAACCTGATGCTGGCCCTGGCGGTGGCGGAGGAACTGGGGCTGCCTCCGGCCAGCGGTCAGTCCCTGGCGGTCGATCTGCCCGGCGGCCGCAGCCGCAGGCTGGAGCTGGGGGGGGTGCAGGTGCTGGATGAGACCTACAACGCTTCTCCCGAAGCCGTGCTGGCCTCGCTCGAGCTGCTGGCGCGTCAGCCGGCCACCCGTCGCTTTGCCGTGCTGGGCACGATGCTGGAACTCGGTGACCAGAGCCTGTCCCTGCATCGCAGCGTGGCGGAACGGGCGGTGGAGCTCGGTCTGGACGGTTTGGTGCTGGTGGTGCCGGGGGAGGAGGGCGCGGTGATGGCGGCGGTGGCGGCGGGCCTGCGCCACCTCAGCCGGGCCGCCACGCCGGAGGAGGCCGCCGCCGCCATCGCCCCCTGGCTGGCCCCCGGTGATGCGGTGCTGTTCAAGGCCAGCCGGGGGGTGGCGCTGGAGCGGGCGATCGCCGCGCTGGAGAGCCTGCGGGGGGCCGTCTAGCCCTGGGGACCGCTCCAGTTCTCCTTGACCAGCTGGCGGGCCCGGCCGAGGGCCAGGGCTCCGGCCGGCACGTCCTTGGTGAGGGTGGAGCCGGCCCCCACGGTGACGTTCGCGCCGAGAGTGATCGGCGCCACCAGCACCGAGTTGGCGCCGGTCTTGCTGCCGGCTCCGATCACAGTGCGGTGCTTGTGCACGCCGTCGTAGTTGGCGGTGATTGTGCCGGCGCCCACGTTCACCTTGGCCCCCAGCTCGGCATCGCCGATGTAGCTGAGGTGGTTCACCTTCACGCCCTCGGCCAGACGGCTGTTCTTGATCTCCACGAAGTTGCCCACGTGGCAGCCCGCCGCCAGCTCGGCACCCGGCCGCAGCTGGGCAAACGGCCCCACGGCACAGCCCTCGCCCACGCTGGCTTGGCGCAACACCGACTGCAGCACCTGGCTGTTCTCCCCCACCACGCTGCTCTCAATCAGCGTGCCCGGGCCGATCCGGCAGCCCGAGCCGATCGTGGTATCGCCGCGGAAGTGGCACTGGGGCTCCACCACCACGTCGCGGCCGAAGTGGGTGCCGTCGCTGACGGTGCAGCTGGCCGGATCGGTGAAGGTCACCCCCTCGCGCATCCAGTGCTCCCGCAGCCGTTGCTGCAGCACGGCTTCGCACTGGGCCAGCTGCACCCGGTCATTGATGCCGTTGATCTCATCGGCATCGGCTACCTCCAGGTGCATGGCCGTCCTGAGCATCGCCACCGTGTCGGTGAGGTAGAGCTCGCCCTGGTCGTTGTCGGTGGTGAGCTGGGGGAGCACGGCCGCCAGCTGCGGCCAGCTGAAGCAGTAGATGCCGGCGTTGATCAGGGGGTTGGCACGCTGGGGCTCACTGCAGTCGCGGTGCTCCACGATGCCGCTCACCTGGCCGTCGGCACTGGCGAACACCCGGCCGTAACCGCTGGGATCAGCCAGCCGGGCCGTGAGCAGTGTCACGGCCGCCCCACTGGTGCGGTGCTGGCTGAGCAGCTGTTCCAGGGTTTCCGGGCGCAGCAGCGGCACATCGCCATTCAGCACCAGCAGATCGCCCTGAAATCCCGCGAGGGGCTCCAGCAGCTGCTGCACGGCGTGGCCGGTGCCGTTCTGGGGCTGCTGCAGCACGAATTCCAGGTCGGGATGCCGTGCCAGCGACTGCTCCACCCGCTCAGCCTGATGACCGACAATCAGCAGCCGTCGCTCGGGGCTGAGCCGCTCGCAGCTGCGCAACACCCGTTCCACCAGGGTGGCGCCGGCCAGGGGTTGGAGCACCTTGGGCAGGTCGCTCTTCATGCGGGTGCCCTTCCCGGCGGCCAACACGGCAACGGCGAGCATCGGCAGGGGCAAGCGGCTGGGCCGGAATCTACGCGGCCTGCCCGGTTCCGCCCTCCAGTCCCCAGCGCCGCCGCCAGGCGCTGGTGGACCCCGCGCCGCTGGCGGCCTGGGCCCGCTGGCGGGCCACCAGGATCTCCCGGGCGCTCGCCTGGCCGCTTGGATCGCGGTAGGGCTCGGCGGCGCGGGTGGCCAGGTGTTCCATCTCCATCGCGCTCAGGGGGGTCAGCGGTGGTGGCTCTGCCCCTGGATCCGGTCGTGGGTCGGCAGGCAGGGGGCCGGGGCTGGCCGCCGTTCCATAGCTCCAGGCTGCGCGCTGCCGGCCAGCCCCGACGCCCGGTTCCGGGGGGGTCGGCGGCCGGATCGACGCCAGGCTCAGCCCCGCCAGCTGCAGGCTCCGGCGCACGGCGGCCGCACAGCAGTAGGTGAGCAGCCGCCCATCGGGTTTCAGCAACCGGGCCAGGGCCCCCAGGAACTCCAGGGTCCACAGCTCCGGGCAGCGCTGGGGTGAGAAGGCATCCAGCAGCACCAGGTCGCAGCGAGCATCCAGGGCCTGGCCGCCTGCTCCGTCGGGGTCGAGCAAGGTCCCCACACCCTGGCGACCATCGCCCCAGAGCAGGCTGGCCCTGCTCGTCAACCCAGAAGGTGAGGGCGCCGTGGCCCGCCCGTCCCGCTGCAGCCCCTCCAGCAGGCGGAGCGTGCCCACCTGCCACTGCCGGCGAAAGCCTGGGGCCTCCAGGGCCTGGCGCAGCGGTGCAGGGTCGAGCTCGAGTCCCCAGATCTGCAGCGTCAGTCCACGGGCCTGGGCCGCCTCCAGCAGGGCGGCACTGTTGGTGCCCAGTCCGAAGCCCACATCCACCACCACCAGGGATTGGCCGGCCGGGAAGCGCTCCAGCTGGGCCGGCCGCACGAACTTGGCGCGGGCCTCCCGCAGGGCGCCGATCGGGCCGTGGAAGCCCTCGCCGAAACGCCCGCTGAACAGGCTGAAGCTGCCGTCTGCCCCGATCTGCGGCCGGAGTTCCCCGGCCACCATGGAGCCCGGAATCTCAGCTCCGCAGCCGCTGGAGGTCATCCCAGAAGCTCGGGTAGGAGACGGCCGCCGCCGCGGCCCGGTGCAGGGTGGTGGTGCCGCTGGCGATGCCGGCGGCCACGGCCAGGCTCATGGCCACCCGGTGGTCGGTCTCACTGTCCACGGTGGCGCCACGCAGTGCGGTCACGCCGGTGATCGCCATGCCGTCGTCAGCCTCCTCGATGCGGGCCCCCATGGCGCCGAGCTGGCGTGCCATCACGGCCAGCCGGTCGGTTTCCTTCACCCGCAATTCCTCCGCCCCGGTCACGCGGCTCACCCCCTCGGCGCAACAGGCGGCCACCGCCAGCACGGGGATCTCATCCACCAGGCGGGGAATGAGTTCGGCGCCGATCTCAAAGGGCTGTAGCGGCCCGTGGCTCACCTGCAGGTCGCCCACTGGCTCGCCGGCCACATCGCGCTGGTTCAGCACGGTGAGGCGGGCGCCCATCTGCTCCAGCACCTCAAGAATGCCGGTGCGGCTGGGGTTCAGTCCCACGTTTTCCACCGTGAGTGTGGCGCCGGGGGTGATGGCGGCGGCCACCAGCCAGAAGGCCGCCGAGCTGATGTCGCCGGGCACCACCACGGGCTGGCCCCGCAGGCTGGATCCGGGGGTGAGCGTCACCTCGGTGAGGCCCGGGCCGCCCACCTCCAGCTGGGCTCCGAAGGCCCGCAGCATCCGTTCACTGTGGTCGCGGCTCTGCACCGGCTCGATCACCGTGGTGGGGCCCTTGGCGGTGAGGGCCGCCAGCAGGATGGCGCTCTTCACCTGGGCCGACGCCACCGGCGTATGGATCCTGTTGCCCCGGAGGGGCTGGCCCAGCACCGCCAGCGGTGCGAAGTTGCCGTCCTTGCGCCCGTTGATCACGGCGCTCATCTTGGCCAGGGGGGCTCCCACCCGCCGCATCGGCCGGCCCCGCAGGGAGCTGTCCCCGGTGAGCACGAAGTGGCGCCCCACCCGGCCGGCCAGCAGCCCGAGCATCAGCCGCATGGTGGTGCCGGAGTTGCCGCAATCGAGCACATCGCCCGGTTCCTGAAAGCCGTCCAACCCCACCCCCTGCACGCTCACCGCCTCGCCGGCGCGGATCGCGGACACCTCCACGCCCATGGCTCGCAGGCAGGCGGCGGTACTGAGTGGGTCTTCCGCTGGCAGCAGGCCCTCGATGCGGGTGGTGCCTTCGGCGATGGCTCCGAACAGCAGGGCCCGGTGCGAAATGGATTTGTCGCCCGGCACGCGCACACGGCCGCGCAGGCTGCCACCGCCGTGGAGCTGCAGGGGGGTGGAACCGGCGGCTGGGGAGCTGGCGGCGTTGGACTCGGCCACGGGCAGGCAGGGCGCTGGTGCGGCGATCCTATGGAGCGTGCTCGCCGCTGCTGCCGATGACCTGCTTGTTGCCGCTGCTGCTTTCCCTGGGACTCCTGGCACCCCTCTTCTGCGGAGTGCCCCCTGCCTGGGCCTCGGGCCCCGCGGCGTTGCAGCGCGATCGTTATCTCTGCGAAGGCACTCCGCTGGTGGCGGAGGTGTTCGCCGGGGCCGTGGATGCCCCTGGCATTCCCAACACGGCCGCAGGCACGCCCCCCGGGGCCTACGTGGTCCTTCGCTGGCAGGACTGGACCCTGCAGTTGCCGCGGACGAACAATGCCGGCGCCCCGAGCTACACCGATGGCCGTTGGTGGTGGAATCCGGTGGACCCCGAACACCCCACCTTCAAGCAACGCCGGGGCAAGGTGGAGACCTATGCCTGCGAGCGGGATGGGGGCGGGGGCTGATCTCCATGGGCAGGGCTCTCTGGATCGGGCTGGCGCTGCTGGGATCAGCGACCTGCCTGGCCGTGCTGGTGCTGCGACCGGCATGGCTGATCCGGTGGGTGCTCCAGCCGTTGCTGCCGGAGGTGCTGTTCTGTGCCCGAGGCCGGAGCCGGAGGGTGGCGATCACCATCGATGACGGTCCGAGCTGGGCAGTGACTCCTGGCCAGCCCACCAGTCTGGAGCTGCTGGATCTGCTCAGGCGCCTGCGGGTGCCGGCGACCTTCTTTGTGATCGGCGAGCACCTGGATCACGGGGCCCCCCAGTTTGTGGCGAGGGCCCTGGCGGACGGCCATGCGCTCGGCAACCACCTGCAGCGCGATCAGATCTTCGCTTGCCTGGATCGGCGGGCGTTTCTGCAGCAGCTGGACAGCACGGAGGAGCGCCTGTGCCATGCCGCCGCGCCCAGGCCGTTGCCCCTGCGCTGGCTGCGACCCGGTGGCGGTTGGGTGCATCTCCCCATGCTGCGCTGGGTGCAGGCCCGGGGCTACCGCACTGTGCTTGGGTCTGTCTTTCCCTGGGACACGTTTCACCCGCCCCTGGCTTTTCAACGCTGGTTTGTGGGCGCCAACGTGCACCCTGGAGCGATCCTGGTCCTGCACGACCGGCCCGACACGATTGCGGCCACCCTCGCCACCCTGGAAGCGGTGGTGCCCGATCTCCAGCGGCGCGGCTATGCGGTTGTCGCGCTGGATGATCTGCTGGCCGATGGACCCGATCCGCTGGCCGATGGATAGCTCATCGATGCATCGGGCCTGCGCACGTCAGCTGGCGGGCTGGCCCACGCCGTGCCAGTGGCAGAGCGGGCCCTGGCCCCTGCCGATCGCCAGGGAGCAGCGCAGCCCCCCCTCCACGTAGCGCTTGGCCGCGCCCACGGCATCCGTCAGTGGCAGGCCATGGGCCCGGTGGGCGGTGATGGCGGCGCCGAGGGTGCAGCCACTGCCGTGGGTGTGGGGCGTGGCGATCGCCGCATGGCTGAGCCAGCGGCCGCCACCATCACGCTGCAGCAGGTAGTCGCGGCCGCGCAGCTCGCTGCGGCCGCCGCCCTTGATCAGCACCGCCGCCGGGCCCCGCTCCAGCAGGCGCTCGGCGGCCTGTTGCACCGCCCGCTCCACCCCGGTGGCAGCATCGATCGTCACGCCGCTGAGCAGCTGGGCCTCATGCAGGTTCGGCGTGAGCAGCTCGGCCAGGGGCAGGAGCAGCCGGTAGGCGTCGACGGCCCTGGGCTCCAGCAGCACCGCCCCCGCCCGCGACACCATCACCGGATCGATCAGCCGCGGAATCGCCAGCGGCGTGAGGGCGGCGGCCGCCGCCTCAATCAGGCCGGTGTTGAGCAGCATGCCGGTCTTGAGGGCCGCCACCGGCAGGTCGCTGAGCACCGCCGTGATCTGGGCGCTGAGCGCCTCGGGTGGGAGGGGGTCGACGCGGCTGACGCCGGTTGTGTTCTGGGCGGTCACGCAGCTGATCGCCGAGCAGCCGTGCACCTGCAGGGCCAGGAAGGTCTTGAGGTCGGCCTGGATGCCGGCGCCGCCGCCGGAATCGCTGCCGCCGATGGTGAGAGCGATGGCTGGGGTCATGGCGCCATGATCCCCCTTCCTCCAGTCGGTCGATGGCTCTCGCCGATTCCCTGCCGCCCTGGCGGCCCCTGCTGCGGGCTGCCCGCCAGCGGGAGGGTCGCTCGCCCCTGGCCCGTTGGCTGCAGCTGGCCACCGTGGCGGCCGACGGCACGCCGCGGGTGCGCACCCTGGTGTTCCGCGGCTGGGGCGGCGCTGCGGCCCTCGACCTGCTCACCGATGGCCGCAGCGCCAAGGCAGGTGAACTGCGCGAGCGGCCGGAGGTCGAGCTCTGCTGGCTGCTGCCGCGCGCCCGTTGTCAGTTCCGCCTGCGGGGAGCCGTGCTGGCTCTGCCGGCGGAGCAGGAGCAGGCCGAGCGCCAGCGCCACTGGCATGCCCTCACCCCGGAGGCCCGCGCCCTGTGGGGCTGGCCGCCCCCCGGGCTCCCGCTCGATCCCTCAGGTCCGTTCCCAGCAGCCCTGCCGGAGGAGACACCCCAGCCTGCGGGGTTCCTGTTGCTGCGCATCGCCCTCGACCAGGTGGAGCTGCTGGAGCTGGGCGGTCAGCCGCACCGTCGCCGCCGCTGGCGCGCCGCTGGCCACTGGCAGGAGGAGCCGCTCAATCCCTGAGCGGAAGCGGTTGGCCCGTGCTGTCGTGGCTGCGCTCCAGCCAGGGGCCCAGGAAAGCCAGCGGCTGGCCCATGGTGGCCGAGAAGCCCAGGATGCCGACCTCACGGTGGCTGTAGAGCAGGGTGTCATCGGCATCGAGCAGGAAGGTGCCGCCGCGCTGGGTGAGGTGGTCGTCGCTGGGCACGTAAGTCCGCCAGCGGCCCAGCACTTCCACCATGTTGCGCAGCCGCACCGTGGCCAGTTCAAAGGGGCGCTGGTGGCCCTGCCCCACCAGGTTGAACAGGGGAATTTCAAGCCTGGCTGGGGCCTGGCGGTCGCCGGTGTACCCCCGCAGCACCTCCGCGAGGGTGCCGGGAGAGCCGATGCCGGCGCACATCAACAGCAGGGCTGGCCAGGGGCCAAGGGGGGTCTGCAGGCCGGGATAGAGCCCGAGGGCCCGATGCAGGCTCGGCTCCGCCTCCACCCGCAGAGCCGTGCGCGGCAACCCGGTGTAGGCGCAGAACCGCTCCGCGCCGGTCTCGTTGCCGATCGCGATCGCCTGCGGCACCATCCCCGCAGCCGCCAGCTGCGGCAGGGCGGCCGCCAGGGCCTGAGCGTATTCCAGGCTGTCGAAATCGCCCAGCTGACCCATCACCACCACCAGCCGCCGCCGGCCCCGGGCCATGGCCGGGATCGTGGCGAGGAGCTCAAGCAGGGGCTGGGGGGCGCGCGGCTGGTCGGTCATGGGCGGGTCAGGCGTCAGGGCTAGGTGCCTCCGGATCCCCGGGGTGCGGGTTCTGCATGAACCAGAGCCATCCTGCGGCCCCGCGGCCGGACATCGAGTCCCCGTCGTCCTCGCCGATCCCCTCCACTCCCCCCTGTCGGCCGGCAGGAGCAGGTGCGACCCGCTGGCTCCAGGCCGTTTCTGTCCGTACCATGCCGGCGCCACCCGGCCCCCCAGGCAGGACCCATTGATCATGCTGTGCGCTCGTCTGCGCTCCACCGTCACGCCTCAGGGGATTTCGGGTCGTTGGACCGCCCCTCTGGTGGCTGCAGCCGTTCTCGTCCTGCAGGCCGGCCCTGCCCTGGCCTCCTGCCAGTTCCTGATGCCGATCGGGGGGGGGGGGGTGGCGAGCCGGTGGTTCAGAAACGCATCAGCCCGGATGGTCTGGTGCGCCGCAACAACTGGAACACCGATTTCGCCGTTGATCGCAACTTCAGCCGCTACCGCATCACTCTGCAGTCCGCTTCAACTGAGCGAGCCGTATTCCCCATCGCGGTATTCCTCCGGTTCACCGACAACACCGACATTCGTCTGGTGAATGAGAACCGCACCCTTGAGCCGAATCAGACCCACGTGTTCGGCCCGTTCCCCGCGGTGCCCGGCAAGCGCACCAACCAGGTGAACGTGCGGGTGGGAGCCACGACCATGCCCGGTTCCACTGGCTTCAGCTACCGGGTGTCCGTGGAGGGGTGCACCTGAGCATCCCCGTCAGCCCAGCAGGAGGCCGGTGTGGTCATTGGTGCTGGCTTCGGCGCTGCGCAGGTCGAACAGCAGGTCTTCGAGGCTGAGCTCCTCAAGAGCCTTTCGGCGCACCCGCTCGAGCCGCCAGGCCAGGGCCGCGGTCACCCGATCGGCTGGGGAATCCGGAGGGGACGCTGGGTCCACGCTCGAGAGGTTGTCTCCCAGCCCGGCCAGCACCGCTGCCACGCTGATCTCCGCCGCCGGCCTTGCGAGCCTGAAGCCCCCGAGCCGTCCGCGGCGGGCCGTGAGCAGCCCGGCCCGCCGCAGCCGCAGCAGCAGTTGCTCCAGCATCGGCTCCGGCAACTGCTGGGCCGTTGCCAGCTCATGGGTGGACTGCCACTGCAGTGGCCGATGGGCCAGCTCCAGCAGGGCCTTGAGGGCGTGGCTGGCTTGACGGGACAGCATGGGTCGCCTATCCCGCCGTCGCGGCCCGCCCCGCCAGCCGTTCGAGCACGTGCTCGAGGGTGTAGCCGAACAGGGCGGGATCCGGTTCGCTGCCGCCGATGTCGGCCAGCCCCAGTTCCGCCCAGCGCCCACTGACACGGGCCTCCAGTTCCGCGGGCCTGTGCAGGGCCTCTCCCCAGGGGTGGCGTTTCTCCGGCCCGACCTTGGTGGTGGCGTCGATCGCCAGCCGGCCCCCCAGCCCCAGCCGCTCGCTGGCGAAATCCAGGGTGTCGAAGGGGGTGTCCTCCAGCACGAACAGATCGCGCTGGGGATCCACCTGGGCGCTGATCGCCCAGATCACCTGGCGGGGGTCGCGGATGTTGATGCTCTTGTCGACCACCACCACGAATTTGGTGTAGGTGAACTGGGGCAGGGCGCTCCAGAAGGCCATCGCCGCCCGCTTGGCCTGGCCGGGGTAGGCCTTGTCGATGGCGATCACCGCCAGCTTGTAGCTGAGGCCCTCCATGGGCAGGAAGAAATCGACGATCTCCGGGATTTGCTGCCGCAGGATCGGCGTGTAGATGCGGTTCAGGGCGATCGCCAGCATCGCGTCTTCCTTTGGCGGCCTGCCGCTGAAGGTGGTGAAGTAGATCGGGTCGCGCCGCTGGGTGACGCACTGGATGCGCACCAGGGGTGAATCCTCGACGCCGCCGTAGAAGCCCATGTGGTCGCCGAAGGGACCATCGGCCAGCTGCTCACCGGGGGTGATCGTGCCCTCCAGCACCACCTCGCTGTGGCTGGGCACCTCCAGGTTCACGGTCTTGCACTTGGCCAGGCGCACGCCTTCTCCGGCATAGAGGCCGGCGAACAGCCACTCGCTCAGCTGCACCGGGATCGGTGTGGCCGCTGCCATCACCAGCAGGGGGTGCACGCCGATGGCGATGGCGATCTCCAGCTTCTTGCCCATGGCCGCCGCCTTGCGCAGGTGGCGGGCGCCGCCGCGCACGCTCAGCCAGTGCACGGTCATCGTGTTGATCGACTGCTGCTGCAGGCGGTACACGCCCACGTTCGGCGTGCCCGTCTCGGGATCCTTGGTGATCACCAGCCCCAGGGTGATGATCCGCCCCCCATCGCCGGGCCAGGGGCGCAGCAGGGGCAGGGCATCGAGGTTCACCGCATCCCCCTTGAACACCTGCTGGCGGCAGGGGGGGGTGAGATCGAGATCGGGCCTGGCCCTGAGCACATCGAAGAGCACCGAGCCGAAGCGCACCGCCTCCTTGGCCCCCTTGGGCGGTCGCGGCTGCTGGAGCAGGGCCAGCCGCTCCCCCAGGCGCTCCAGCTCCTCGGGCCGCTCCATACCCATGCTCCAGAGCACCCGCTCCTGGGTGCCCATCAGGTTGATCGCCACCGGCATCGACGAGCCGATCACGTTCTCAAACAGCAGGGCCGGCCCGCCGGCGGCCAGCACCCGATCGGCGATCGCAGCCAGCTCGAGATCCGGGTCGACCGGGGCGGTGATGCGGCGTAGCTGGCCGCGGGCCTCCAACAGCTCCAGAAACCCGCGCAGGTCACGGCGGCTGCGGGGGGAGAGGGCGGGCTCGGCCTGGGCTGCGGGCATGGGGGCTGGCAGGGGAGCGCTCGGCCCGTCACTGTGGCGCAGTCCCCGGGCCGGTGGAGGGGCGGCGCCGGCCCGGCGAGCCGCAGTCCCTGATTACGCTGCCACCCTGCCGCGCCGGCGCCTTGCATCTCTCCTACTTCCACACCTCTGAAGCCGTGCCGCCGGTGCGTCCTGTCGCGGAGGGCGGACCGGACGCCGCCGTGGTGATCGATGTGCTGCGCGCCACCACCACCATTGCCTGGGCCCTGGAGAACGGAGCTGAGGCCATCCAGGCCTTTGCCGATCTCGAGGCACTGGAGACAGCGGCAGGCAGCTGGCCGCCGGAGCGCCGCCTGCGGGCCGGCGAGCGCGGGGGCCAGCGGGTGGAGGGCTACGACCTGGGCAACTCCCCCCTGGCGGTGACGCCGGAACTGGTGGGGGGCAAGCGCATCTTCATGAGCACCACCAACGGCACCCGCTCCCTGGCCGCCGTGCGCCAGGTGCCCCTCCTGTTCACCGCCTGCCTGCCGAACCGCACCGCCGTCGCTAGCCGGCTTGTGGATCTGGATTGTGAGCGGGTGTGGATCGTCGGCAGCGGTTGGGAGGGGGCCTACTCCCTCGAGGACAGCCTGGCGGCCGGGGCCGTGGCCTCGGCCGCCACCGAGTTGGCGGTCGCTCCCCACCGGGGCGTCACCTTCGCCAATGACGAGATGCTGGCGGCCCTGGCCCTCTGGAGCCAGTGGCACCGGGAGCCCGAGACCTGCCTGCGGGCTGCCAGCCATGGCCAGCGGCTGATGGGCCTGGGGAACCACGACGCCGACTTTGCCTGTTGCAGCGCCGTTGATTGCCTCAACATCGTGCCGCAGCAGCGGGAGCCGGGGGTGCTGCGCGCCAGCTGAGAGCCGGCTTGACCTCCCCGGCCGGATCGGCCATGTCCCCTACAGTTCGGCCGACCTTCTGAGGGACTGGGTGAGCAGCTTTCTGGCGGCAGCGGTGCAACTCACCAGCACGCCGGATCCCGACGCCAATCTTGCGGCCGCTGAAGAGCAGATCGAGCTGGCGGCCCGGCGGGGAGCCGAGCTGGTGGGTCTGCCGGAAAACTTCGCCTTCATGGGCGACGACAGCCTCCGCCTCAACCTGGCTCCGGAGCTGGCCGAGCGCTGCAGCCGCTTTCTGGTGACGATGGCCCGTCGCTACCAGGTGACCCTGCTGGGGGGTGGCTTTCCGGTTCCCGCCGGCGATGGGCTCACCTACAACCGCGCCGAGCTGGTGGGTCAGGAGGGAGAACTGCTGGCTCGCTACGACAAGATTCACCTGTTCGACGTTGATCTCCCTGACGGCATCAGCTACCGGGAGTCGGCCACGGTGCGCCCCGGTGATGCCCTGCCGCCGGTGGTGAACGTGCCCGGCCTGGGGCGGATCGGACTGTCGATCTGCTACGACGTGCGCTTCCCGGAGCTCTACCGCCATCTGGCCCAGCAGGGCGCGGATGTGCTGATGGTGCCGGCCGCCTTCACCGCCTTTACCGGCAAGGACCACTGGCAGGTGCTGTTGCAGGCCCGGGCCATCGAAAACACCGCCTATGTGGTGGCTCCTGCCCAGACCGGCCTCAACCACGACCGGCGCCAGACCCATGGCCATGCCCTTGTGATCGATCCCTGGGGCACCGTGCTGGCCGATGCGGGCGTGGCCCCCGGGCTGGCGGTGGCCCCGATCGACCCCGGCCACGGCCAGCGGGTGCGGGCCCAGATGCCCAGCCTGCGCCACCGGCGCCCGGTTCTGTTCACCGGAGGCTGAGCAGCATGCGGCCTGGCCGACGTTGGTTCCAGGGGCTGCTGCTTCTGGCCCTGCTCCTGGCGGATCTGCCCCTGTGGGCCTCGAGCCTGGCGGCCTGGCGCCTCACCCGCCAGGGCGACCTGGAACTGCGCACCAGCCCGGATGTGCCCCTCCAGGCCTTCTATGAGGCCGGCTCTCCGGGGCGCGGCCCCCGGGTGTGGATCGATCTGCCCGGTGCACCTGGCCGCACCCGCACCATCCGGGGCAGCGGTGCCATCCGGGAAGTGCGAATCGGGCGGCCCGATGCCGCCACCACCCGGCTCGTGCTGGAGTTCGCCCCAGGCACCCGCCTGAACCCAAGGGATCTGCGCCTGGTGGGCACCGCTCGAGACCGCTGGCGCATGCAGCTGCCCGGTCTGGATCGTCCCCTGGTCGCCCTCGGTGAGGGTGATCTCGAGGGGAGTTCGGCGGTCGCCTGGACCCCGGTGACCCCCTTTCCCACCTCGGGCACACCGCTCTCGGCCGATGGCTTGCCGGTGGTGCCCCGGGGGCGCTATCTGGTGGTGATCGACCCGGGCCATGGCGGCCCCGATCCGGGTGCCATCGGCATCGGTGGCCTGCGGGAGACCGATGTGGTGCTGGATGTGGGGCTGCAGGTGGCCCGGCTGCTCCAGGCCCGGGGGGTGCAGGTGGTGATGCCCCGGACCAGCGAGGTGGACGTTGACCTGCCCCCCCGGGTGGCCGTGGCCAATCGCGCCGGTGCCAACGCCTTCGTGAGCATCCACGCCAATGCCCTGAGCATGGCCCGGCCGGATGTGAACGGGGTGGAGACCTTCTATTTCCCGGGGGGGGCCGGCGGCTCGGCTGCCCTGGCCTCGGCCCTGCAGGGCCGGATGATGGCGATCTCTGGCGGCTCCCCCAATCGCGGCGTAAAGGCCGGCCGCTTCTTCGTGATTCGCCGCACCGTGATGCCCGCCGCCCTGGTGGAGATGGGCTTCGTCACTGGCGCGATCGATGGCCCGCGTCTGGCTAACCCCGACTTCCGCCGGCGCATGGCCCTGGCCCTGGCCGCCGGCATCCTCGACTACCTCGGAGGCCGCTCATGAGCCGGCTCGTGGGCCTGTTCGACAGCGGGCTCGGGGGCCTCACGGTGTTGCGCCAGGTGCAGCGTCACTACCCCCACTCCCCCTGCCTCTACCTCGGCGATACGGCCCGGGTGCCCTACGGCACCCGCAGTGTCAGTGACATCCGTGCCATCGCTGCCGAGGTGGTGCGCTGGCTGCGCCAGCAGGGCGTGGAGGTGCTGGTGATGGCCTGCAACACCTCCAACGCCCTGGCCCTGGATGTGGCGGTGGCTGAAGCGGGCGTGCCCGTGGTGGGCCTGATCGACAGCGTGGCGGCCGTGATCGACAGTGACCATGTCGGTGTGCTGGCCACGCCCGCCACCGCGGCCAGTGGGGCCTACCGCCGGGCGATCCACGCGGTTCGCCCGGCGGCTGCCGTCACGGAGGTGGCCTGTCCCGCCTTCGTGCCCCTGATCGAAGCGGGTGATCTCCAGAGCGCTGAGCTGCGGCGGGCCGCCCAGGAGTACGTCGCCCCCCTGCTGGAGGCCGCTGCTGACACCGTGGTGATGGGCTGCACGCACTACCCGCTGCTCCGGCCGCTGCTGCAGGAGTTGTTGCCGCCCCGCACCCGCCTCGTCGACCCGGCCGAGGCGGCGGTGGAGCGGTTGGGCCCTCTGCTCGCCAACCTCGGTGACCTGCCGGAAGGGGAGCAGGTGGGGCACGCCGGGGATCCCCTGCTGCCGGAGGCGCGCCTGTGCGTCACGGGTTGCGCCACCAGCTTCGCCGACGGGGCCCTGCGCTGGCTGGGTCGCCGACCGGCCGTGCAGCAGGTCGACCTGCGGTCGGCCGGTTGTGCCTTCTAGGATCTGGCCACAGGGGAGGTGTCGTGGCAACGGTTGCAGAGCTGCTTCAGCCGGTGGAGCGTGATCTCGATGCGCTCCTGGCTGATCTCCGCAGCCTGATCGGTGCGGGTCACCCGATTCTCCAGGCAGCAGCAGAGCACCTGTTTGCCGCTGGAGGCAAGCGTCTTCGCCCGGGGATCGTTCTGCTCTTGTCGCGGGCGATCAACCCCCAGGCCGATCTCGGTCCGCGCCACCGCCGCCTGGCCGAGATCACCGAGATGATCCACACGGCCTCCCTGGTGCATGACGATGTGGTCGACGGGGCTGACACCCGTCGCGGCGTCGACACCGTTCACAGCCGCTTCAATCACCGCGTTGCTGTGCTGGCTGGGGATTTCCTGTTTGCACAGGCCAGCTGGCACCTGGCGAACCTCAATGATCTGGAGGTGGTGAAACTTCTCTCCCGGGTTATCATGGACCTGGCGGATGGCGAGGTGAAGCAGGGTCTCTACCGCTACGACACCGGCCAGAGCTTCGAGACCTATCTGGAAAAGAGTTACTGCAAGACCGCCTCGTTGATTGCGAACAGTGCCCGAGCCACCGGCGTGCTCAGCGGCCTGCCGGAGGCCCAGCTCGACCAGCTCTACCACTTCGGCCGCCAGCTGGGCCTGGCGTTCCAGGTGGTGGACGACATCCTCGACTTCACCGGCAGCGACCAGCAGCTGGGCAAGCCTGCCGCGAGCGATCTGGCTTCCGGCTATCTCACGGCACCGGCTCTCTACGCGTTGGAAGAGCGTCCAGCGCTGGCCGGCCTGATCGAGCGCGAGTTCAGCGAAGCCGGGGATCTGGATCAGGCGCTCGAGCTGGTGCGGGGGTGTGAGGCCATTCCCCGCTCCCGCGCCCTCGCCGAGCAGTTTGCGCGGGAGGCCTCCACGGCCATCGAGTGGTTGCCGACCGGCGAGTCGACCCGGGCTCTGCGGGCCCTGCCGGACTACGTGCTCAGCCGGCTCTACTGAGGCGTTCTGCCGCTCACATCCACCTCCATGAGGTGCTGAATCGTCAGGCATCCCTCTGGCAGCTGGGTGACCACTGCGGAGGCGAGGTCCGGCTGCAGTGGCAGCAGGACATGCACCTTGCAGCCTGCCATGCTGGCTGAGCGGGCGCCGGCGGGGGAGTCCTCGAACGCCCAGCACCGGGCTGGGAGCACGCCCAGCCGACGGGCGGCGAGGAGGTAGGGATCCGGTTCAGGCTTGCCAGCCTGGAGCTCCGGGTCGTCGCCATGCACCCGCTCCCCGATCAGCGCCAGCCAGGGGTGGGGAGCGGCCTTGAGATCCACCGCCTCCCGGCTGCTGCTGGTGACCAGGGCCATGGCGATGCCGAGCTCGCGGCAGCGGCTGAGCAGCTCCTCCGCGCCCGGCAGGGCTGGTGCCTCCGGCAGCAGGCGCTCGGCGATGGGCTGGCGCACCGCCAGCAGGGCCGCACTGCTTGGCGCTTCCACGCCGGCTCCGGCCATCCACTGCCGCACCTGCTCGGCGCAATCGAGCCTGCGGCGGCCCCGCAGGGCAAGGGCCTGCTGCGGGGTCAGCTCCAGCCCGAAATGGGCGCTCGCTTCCTGCCAGGCGCGGGCATGCAGGGGCTCGGTGTCGAGCAGCAGGCCGTCGAGATCAAACAGGCAGGCGGCGGGCATCCCCATGAAACCGATTCTCGTTGATGGTCGGCACGGTCAGCTGTTACAGCCCCCGCTCCAGCCGGCGGAACCCCTGCCTGGCCCCGCTTGAATGGCTCCATCTCCCTCCGTAGTCGGCGTCGCCATGGGCCAGGCCCCCACCATTGAGTCGGTGCTGCAGGAACAGCGGCTGTTCACCCCGCCGGCGGAGCTCGCCGCGGCTGCCCGCATCGGCTCCCTGGAGGCCTACCGGGCCCTGTGCGAGCGGGCCGACGTCGATCCCGATGGCTTCTGGGGGGAGCTGGCCCGCAGCGAATTGCACTGGTTTGAGCCCTTCCACGCGGTGCTCGATTGGAGCAATCCGCCCTTTGCCCGCTGGTTTGAAGGCGGCACCACCAACCTCAGCTTCAACTGCCTGGATCGCCATCTGGCTGGCTCCCGCGCCGACAAGACGGCCCTGATCTGGGAAGGCGAGCCGGGTGACACCCGCACCTTCACCTACCGGCAGCTGCACGCCGAGGTCTGCAAGGCCGCCAATGCCCTCAAGGCCCTGGGCATCGGCAAGGGGGATCTGGTGGCCCTCTACATGCCGATGATCCCGGAGGCAGCCATCGCCATGCTGGCCTGTGCCCGCATCGGCGCCCCCCATTCGGTGGTGTTCGGTGGCTTCTCGGCCGATGCCCTCCGTGATCGCCTGATCGATGGTCAGGCCAAGGCGGTGATCACCGCCGACGGCGGCTTCCGCAAGGACAAGCCGGTGCCGCTCAAGCCGGCTGTGGATGAGGCGCTCATGGCCCAGGGTGGTGCCCCCAGCGTGGAGCACGTGCTGGTGGTGCGCCGGATCGGCACCGACGGCGACTGTTCCATGACCCCCGGCCGCGACCTCTGGTGGCATGAGCTGGTGGAGCGTCAGAGCGCGGAGTGCCCGGCCGAGCCGATGCCCAGCGAAGACCGGCTGTTCGTGCTCTACACCTCAGGGTCCACCGGCAAGCCCAAGGGGGTGGTGCACACCACCGCCGGCTACAACCTCTGGGCCCACCTCACCTTCCAGTGGATCTTTGACATCCGTGAGGACGACATCCACTGGTGTACGGCCGATGTGGGCTGGATCACCGGCCACAGCTACATCGTTTATGGCCCGCTCTCCAACGGTGCCACCACGGTGATGTACGAAGGGGCACCCCGGCCTTCGAAACCGGGTGCCTTCTGGGAGGTGATTCAGAAGCACCGCTGCACGATCTTCTACACGGCGCCCACCGCGATCCGCGCCTTCATGAAGAGCGGCCGCGCCGTGCCTGACCAGTACGACATGAGCTCCCTGCGCATCCTCGGCACCGTGGGCGAGCCGATCAACCCCGAGGCCTGGATGTGGTATCGAGATGTGATCGGCGGGGATCGCTGCCCGGTGGTGGACACCTGGTGGCAAACCGAGACCGGTGGCGTGATGATCAGTCCCCTGCCGGGTGCCACCCCCACCAAGCCGGGCTCGGCCACCCTGCCACTCCCCGGCATCGCCGCCGACATCGTGGACCACGCCGGTGTGTCGCAGCCTGCGGATGCCGGTGGCTACCTGGCGGTGAGGCGACCCTGGCCCGGGATGATGCGCACGGTGCATGGCGACCCTGAGCGCTTCCGCAAGAGCTATTGGGAGGAGATCCGCCCGGCCGATGGCTCCTGGCTCTACTTCGCCGGCGATGGTGCCCGCCGCGACGCCGACGGCTACTTCTGGGTCATGGGCCGCGTCGACGACGTGATCAACGTGAGCGGGCACCGCCTCGGCACCATGGAGATCGAAAGCGCCCTGGTGAGCCATCCGGCCGTGGCCGAGGCGGCCGTGGTGGGCCGGCCCGATGAGCTCAAGGGGGAGGGCGTGGTGGCCTTTGTGACCCTGGAGGCCGGCCGCAGCGGTCATGACGCCCTGGTGGCCGAACTACGGGCGCACGTGGGCAAGGAGATCGGTCCGATCGCCAGACCTGACGAGATCCGCTTCTCCGACGCCCTGCCCAAGACCCGCAGCGGCAAGATCATGCGCCGCATCCTGCGCTCCCTGGCGTCGGGCCAGGAGGTGAGTGGCGACACCTCCACCCTCGAGGATCGCTCGGTGCTCGACCAGTTGCGGGTGTGAGCGCAGGTCGGCTCCTGTCCGGCTGCGTCCTTAGCGAAGCCATCGCTGCTTGATCTCGGCCAGCGGCAGTGCCGGGCCGTAGAGAAAGCCCTGGCCGAAGTCGCAGCCGAACTCCACGAGGCGCCGCTCCTGCGCGACAGTCTCCACTCCTTCTGCCACCACCTGTACCCCCAGGCCGCTGGCCAGGGAGATGATGGCCCGGGCGATGGCCTCATTTTCCCCGTTGAGAGGAAGGCTGCCCAGATCGGTCACGAACGAGCGATCAATCTTCAGCAGGCCCACCGGGAATCGCTTGAGGTAGAGCAGGGAGGAGTACCCGGTGCCGAAGTCATCGATGGCCAGTTGCAGCTTGAGGCGCTGCAGCCCGGCGATCGTGCAGGACGTGGACTGGATGTCCTCCACCAGGGAGGTCTCGGTGATCTCGAGGTAGAGACGGGAGGCATCAATCCCGCTGGCCATCAGGATCGGCTCGATCCGATCCACCAGATCGGCGGCTCCGAGGGTGCGCGCCGAGACGTTCACCGACAGGCGCAGGCCATCCCAGCCTGGGCGCTGTTGCCAGCGGCCCACGGCCTCACAGGCCTGAGCCATCACACCGAGATCGATTTCGCCGATCAGGCCGCACTCCTCAGCGGCGCTGATGAAGGCCTGGGGCTGGAGCAGGCCCTTGCGCGGATGGTGCCAGCGGGCCAGCGCTTCGAATCCCATCAAGCTGCCCCCCTGCAACGCCATGATCGGCTGCAGAAAGCAGACGAACTGGCCTGCACTCACGGCCAGCCGCAGGGCCTCCTCCAGCTCCAGCCGTTCCCTGGCTTCATCGCGCATCGAGGGCTCGAACAGGGCGCAGCGCCCCCGCCCCCGCCCCTTGGCGTGATACATCGCCATGTCGGCGTTCTCGATCACCTCGGAGGGCACCGCGCCCGGCTCCACCAGGCATACCCCCACCGACGCCGAGTGGCTCAGTTCGATTCCGGCCACCCGCACCGGCTGGCGCAGGGTGGTGATCATGCGCTGGGCCAGTTCCACCGCGGCCTCGGCGTTCGCCAGGCGGGTGATCACGATGAACTCGTCGCCGGAGAGTCGGCCGACCAGGTCGTCCTGCCGCACCGAGCGCTGCAGCACGCGACTGATGTGCACCAGCAGCTCATCTCCAGCGGCATGGCCGTGGGCATCGTTCACCCACTTGAAGCGGTCGATGTCGATGAACAGCACGGCGGTGCTGTGGCTGCTGTCCGGCGGGCTGTGGATCCATCTGCCCAGGCGCTCGAGCACCAACACCCGGTTGGGCAGGCCGGTGAGCGGGTCGTGGGTGGCGTCATGGGAGGCCTCGAGCTTCGCCTGCCGCTCGGCGGTGATGGCGTCCAGCAGTCGCAGGCTCAGTTCGATGCTGCGGGCCATCGCCCGCAGCAGGGAGCGCTCCTCCAGATCGAACGGATCGCCGAGTCGTCCCACCACCATCATGCCGGCGCCCCCCAGAGGTGCCCAGTTCATGTGCAGACAGCCGGCGCGGAGGCTGAGTTGGCCGGGCCGTGCGGGCACCTGCTCCTGCAGCAGCCTGCGCTCCTGCTCCCCCAGCCCCACCGAGCAGGTGATTCGGCATCGCTCAGGATCGCCGCCACCTCGGCCTCCACCGCCTCCGCCACCCGGCTCACCACCGTGCGCAGGTTCTCAGGATCGTCGGTGGAGAAGGCCGACAGGATTTCAGAGAGCAGGTGCAGTGACCAGGACGGTTCCATCAGCCGATGGCCAGCGTCACCAGGGTCTGGTTATGGAATCCTCCGGCGCCGCGGGTGCGGGCGATCTCCCCGTAGGTGTAGAACCCAGCCATGGGCGCCCCCCCGGAGCATCGGCCGATCAGGTCCGTCTCCTCCTGCAGGTGCTGGGCCCCGAAGATGGAGCGGCGGGACACGCAGTCGAAGAGGAGCAGTCCCACCGGTGGCATCTCGCCCAGGGCCTTCACGGCCGTGCTGGCCGATTCGGCGGCCGCCTGGAGCACGGAGTCGTAGTCGCCCTGGCTGAGGAAGGCCAGGGCCCCCTGGGGGACCTCGGCCACCATCACCAGGGCGCCCCGCTCCCGGTCGCACCCGGTGATGTGGCGCATCTCGATGCGATCCCGCCTGCGGATGCCGATGGGGTGCACGGCCGCAAAATCCGCAAAGGCCTGGGGGTCCTCCCGCACGATCGCCGGGGGGTTGAAGAAGTCGAGATAGACCTCGAGAGCAGGCTTGTCATCCAGGCTGCTGAGCAGGGTGCGCCGGCTTTCGGTCACCAGCATCGGCTCGCTGCTGGGGCTCCAGCCATGGCTCACCCCGATCCCCAGAGGGCGATCGGAGCTGATGGCGGCGGCCACCACCGCTCCGGTGAACACCTCCTGCCCGTGCAGTTGGCGGGTCTGGCGCATGGCCAGGTAATCGCCGGCACAGCCGCCGATCAGGGGCACGTCAATGCCGGTGGTGTCGTAGGCGCCCCGCACCACCTCCATCTGATCCCCCGCCAGACCGTCGGAGAGCAGGATCATGGCCGTGTGGGAGCGGCGTTCCAGGTGCTGCAGACATCCGGCGGCCTGCTGGGCCGCCTCGCGCAGATCTGCCCCTGTGCCGAGCCCGTACCCCGTGGCCACGCGAATGCCAGAACCACCGAGGGCCCAGAGCACCAGCGCATCGGTGAGGGCGCGGCCGGCGGCGATTTCTCCTGCCGTGGTGCAGCCGATCACGGCCGTGTGGGGCAGGCGCAGGGCCAGCTCCCTGGCCAGAGACTCCAGGTCGTAGTGGGGCGCTGCCAGCACGATCAACAGGCGGGGCGTTTCCATCCCCGCCGGCAGGACCTCCACCAGGGCTTCCTCGAGTGCTGCGAGGGTGCTCTCGCAGGTCGACGCTCCCACCCGTACCCAGCTCGGGGCCTCGCTCATGGCAGGTGACGCCGCCAGGCGTTCGGAAACCATCACCATCCTGCTCCAGCATGCGGCGGTGCCGGACCTGTCAGATCCAGCGATCGATCGCTGTGGCCAGGCCCTCCACGGCCCGTTCCCGGCCAGGATCATCTGCCCAGGCCCCGAGCAACTGGCGCCGGAGGCCCCCGCTTGCAGGGGTGAGGTGGTCCCCGGGCAGCTCCAGCAGGGTGGAGCTGTCGTCGGACCTGGCCTGCAGCACCCCGAGCAGCCGTTTGCTCTGGTCGATCCCGTCGCGGTCAAAACGCACCAGCAGGTTGCGCTTCTGGCCATAGGTGCCGGCCACCTGCCGCAGGGTCTCCTCCGGCGAGGGACTGAACTCGCTGCGGAAGTTCAGCTGCTGGCCCAGTTCCGCCAGCAGGGGCACCGAGCGCTCCGCCGAGAAGTTGTTGAAACTCACCGCCACCAGGCCCGAACAGCCCCGGCCCCCGTCGGGAGCGAGGAGGTGCAATTTGCAGCCCAGACTGTGGCCGAGCCTGAGGGTGGCGGGGCCCGCTCGGCGGAACGTGCGCCAGGCCTCGTTGGCCTGGGCCTGGTGGTCAAAGCCGGGAACGTAGCTCCAGGCCAGGATCCGCCAGCCCCGCCGGGCCAGGGCCTCCAGCAGGCGGCGATAGCTCAGCTGGGGCGTGGCGGCCAGATAGCTGCCGCCGATGAAGGCGATCGATCCCCGCGCACTGCTGCTGCTGGACGTGTCCGGCTCGAGCAGCCAGAGCGAACCCTGTTGCTGCCAGCGCCCCATCAGGCCTGCTGCAGCTGCCGCAGGGCCTCGAGGGCCTCCCGGCGATGGGCGGGGCCATCCAGCAGGTTGTTGAAGACATGGCGGATCACCCCCTGTCCGTCGATCACATAGGTGACGCGGCCTGGCAACAGCCCCAGCACCGAGGGCACACCGAAGGCCTGCCGCAGGCGATTGCCCCCATCGACCAACAGCGGAAACGGGAGGTTGTGGCGTTGGGCGAAGCGCTGGTGGCTGCCGGCACTGTCGCCGCTCACGCCCCACACCTCCGCACCCAGCGCCTGGATGTCGCTGTAGCTGTCTCGGAAGGCGCAGGCCTCCATGGTGCAGCCCGGGGTGTCGTCCTTGGGATAGAAGAAGAGCACCAGGGCGCGGCCGTCGAGCCGGTCGCTGCGGCGCTGCTGGCCTTGCTGGTCGGGCAGATCGATCAGGGGGGCGCGGTCGCCGGCGCTCAGACCCATGGGCAGGGGTATGGGGGTGAAGGACAGCTCTGCAGCCTAGAAAGCGGTCACAGCGCACCGGGCCTGGGGCGACTTGCTCCAGCTGGGACGATGGGGGGACGACTGCCCCCCTCTTCCCGCCCGTGAGCGCGTCCCCGCCGGAGTTCAGCAGCCCCTGGCAGCAGACCGACCTTCTGGGCCTCCTCAGCAAGGTGGAGTCTCCTGCGGGGCCTGCTCCAGCATCGGAGGACGGCCCTGCTGGCGAGCACCCAGGCGCACCCGAGCACCCAGGCACAGCCGGCGAGGTCCCGTCAGCTGACGCCGGCCGGGACGTCGTTGTCGCTGCCGTTCCAGCCTCCCTTGCTGATCGCTCCCCTGCAGAGGTTTCCCAGGTGCCCCCGTCCCCCTGCCCGGCCACCCTGCTGATCCTCGACACCGAAACCACCGCCCTCGATCCAGGCCATGGCCAGTGCATCGAGGTGGGGGCCATTCTTTTCGACGTGCCAGCGCGGGCGGTGCTCGCCCAGGTCAGCTTTCTGTTGCCGGCTGCGGAGAATCCGGCTGAGCATGTCAACGGCATTCCCGCAGCCGTCAGCCGCCGGCCCCAGCCCTGGCATGCCGGTCTGGCGTTCTTCTCGGCGCTCCTGGATTCCGCAGATGCGGTCCTCGCCCACAACGTGGCCTTTGATCGCCAGTGGTTCGGCATCGCTCCTCTGCCCGCCATCGCCCTGCCCTGGATCTGCTCGATGGACGACATCCGCTGGCCGGCGGACCGCCATCTGCGCCCTGCCTCCTCGGTGCGTGACCTGGCCCTGGCCTACGGCGTGCCGGTCTGGGCCGCTCACCGGGCCCTGACCGACTGCACCTATCTGGCCCAGGTGCTGGAGCGCTGTGATGACCTCGAGGATCTGCTGGTGGCGGCCCGGGAGCCCCGCCGACTGTTCCGGGCCCAGCTCTCCTACGCCGAGCGGCATCGGGCTCGCGAGGCAGGCTTCCGCTGGAACGATCCCGTTCCCGGGGCCTGGAGCCGGCGTCTCAGTGAGCGGGAGGCCCGGGCCCTTTCGTTCCCCGTGCAACCGGTGGAGCCGAGCGATCAGGTCGCTGCGGCCTGAGCCTTCCCCCCTTCGGCATTCCTTCCGCTTGTTGAAGGCTGCAGGTGCGTTCCACGGCCTCCTGTCCCTGCCCAGCACGCTGGATGCAACCGAGCGGAGGTGGGATGGCCGGCGAGAGCCGCAGCCGCAAGCCTTCAGCCGACGGGCGGCTGCATGAGCGGTTGGCGCGCTGGCAGGTGAGCCGCACCTGGGCTCGGCTGATCCGGGAGGCAGAGTCGCTCTGGCGGGTCGATGTGCGCGAGATGCATCGCCTGGCTGCCCATGAGCTGGGGGCCCTGCTTCAGGAAGTGCCGCCGCGGCTGCGGCGCCGGGTCAATCGCTGGCTGCGTCGCTTCGGTGTGCACACCCGCCTGAATCCCTGAGGCGTGGAGGCTGCCATGGCTGGAGGCCATGCCCGGGCATCCCGCGGTCAAGCCCCACCAACAAAAAAGCCGGCTGGGGGGCCGGCTTGATTCAGGTCGATGGACCAGACAGTGACTGCCGGGCTCTTGGAACCAACAGGAAGGACCGCTGAATGCGGATGCCTCTAACGAAATCGGAGCGGCGGGATTTGAACCCACGACCCCCACTACCCCAAAGTGGTGCGCTACCAAGCTGCGCTACGCCCCGGGTGAACCGGACCGGACCAAGCCGGCAAATGGAAGTTATCACAGCGCTTTGCGCCGGCCCAGCTCACGCAACAGCCGCAGGGTGAGGGGCTCGCGGGCCAGACGCCCATACCCCCGCAGGTCCACCTCCGCGGCCAGATGCCGCAGCTCCGCCAGATTCAGGCTGGCCAGCCGCAGTTCCGGAACCCGTTGCCAGGCCTGGGCAGGTGGTGGGAGCGGGGCACCCTGCCGCTGACTGCGGAAACCGAGCAGGGCGCCACTCGCCATCCATTCCGGCACCAGCACAAACACCACGGCCAGCAGGCCGTAGAGCTCCACCAGCCCCCGCGGCAGCGGGTGCAGCTGCCGGGGCTGTTCCGCCTGCAGGGACTGCTCCGGGTGGTCCGATTCGCTCATAGCGGCTGCATGGCCTCGACCCGGCCTCCAAAGGCCGAGGGGGCATCGCGCCATTGCAGCGGTTGCTCAGGGCTGGGGTTGAGCTTCACGCTCCAGAGCACCAGCGCGAAGCACACACCGATGGTGGCCAGCAGGCCCACCAGCACCACCCGATCGGGAAGGGGAGTCATGGCAGCAGAGGCAGGCCGACCATTCCTCTCCTCAGACCCGGTCGGTGCGGGTGCATTCGATCTGGCTCTGTGGCTGCTGGATCGAGAGAATGTCGCCGCGCAGGATCAGGGTCATGCGCTCGTTGCGGTAACGGGTGCCGGGCAGGTTCGCATCATCCCGGAACATGGTGCTGCGGTAGCCCCCGGCGATCAGGGATGCCTGGGACGCATTGCGTTCCAGCATCACCCTGCCCAGGCGAGGGCAGAGGAAGGTGTCCGTGGTTTCGTAGTGCTCCCACCAGGGAGAGCCCTGGGCCAGAAGGCCCAGGCTCAGCACCAGGGGGGGCAAGGCCAGGGAGAAGGCCATCGCAGGAGGCTGGAAAGGGGATCCGGGCGCTAGCTCAGCCCAGCCGGATGGGCGCATTCTCGCCCCGCAGCACGCAGTGACTCACTGTCCAGTCGTAGAAGTCCCACACGCGTGGGTCAAGCCGATAGGCCGCTCCTGCGAAATCCCCGAGCCGTTGGCCGCTGGGCTGGGCTGAGCAGTAGGGCCGGCTGCCGGGTTTGGCCAGGTATTGCTGGTGGTAGGGCTCGGCATACCAGAAGGGCTGGTCGCGGCGGATCTCGGTGGTGATGGCGGGCAACCCGGCGGCGGTCAGCAGGTTCTGGTAGGCAACCCTGCTGGCCTCGGCCTGGGCCAGCTGCTGATCGCTGGTCACGTAGATCGCCGAGCGGTACTGGGAACCGCGGTCGTTGCCCTGCCGATCGCCCTGGGTGGGGTCGTGGCATTCCCAGAACAGCTTGAGCAGGTCGCTGAAATCGATCTGCTGCCGGTCCCATACCACCCGCACCACCTCGGCATGGCCGGTGACACCGGAGCAGACCTGCTGGTAGCTCGGGTGGGCCAAGGGTCCGCCGGCGTAGCCCACAGCTGTGGTCACCACCCCCGGAAGGCGCCAGAAGCCCTTTTCGGCGCCCCAGAAGCAGCCACAGCCGAACAGGGCTTCGGCCTGGTCCGCGGAGAGCTCGTGGTGGATCGGGGTCCCGAGCACCGCGTGTCTCTGCTCTTGGCCCGGCCCCGGTCCGGCCTCGCGTCCGAGGCCAGGGGAGGAGTTGCTGCCGAACAGTCCGAACACCCGGTCGCTGCAGATGGCGTGAGCCTAGTCAGGGTGCGCTGCCTGGCGCTTCGGACTTCGCCTCCAGCGAGATGTGGTTGAGGAGGGTGGTGGTGAAGGCGAAGAGCAGGAAGGGCAGCGAGAGCACCAGAATCAGCCCCACCCCCACCAGGGCCACGATTGGTTTGCTGGTGCCCATCAGGGCCAGGCCTGCCGCCAGGCTCACGAAGATCACCACCATCCAGATCAGGATCTGGGCGTAGATGTCGCCGAAGGTGAGGGTGCAGCGCAGGTCGTAGCTCTGCAGTTGAAGAGGAGCGGGGCCCGGTGCCATGGCCGCGGTATCGCTGACGCTGCCTCCAACTAAGCCCGGTTCCGCCGGCTTGTCTGCCTGCCGCAACAACTGTTCGGCAGAAGCCTGCCGGGCTCGTGCCGGTCGACCGCGCGTGGTCAGCCCGAGGCCTGGAGCTGTTCGCTGGCCTGCTCCCGGGCCCAGAGACGGCGGTAGGTGCCGACCCTGCTCACCAGTTCGCTGTGGTGACCCTGCTGCACCAGCTTGCCGTCCTCCAGCACCAGCACCCGGTCGCAGGCGGCAGCGGCCGAGAGCTGGTGGCTGATCATCAGCACCGTGCGGCCGGCACTGCCCTGACCGCGGATGGTGCGCAGGATCTCGGCGGCAGTGGTGTTGTCCACGCTGGCCAGGGCATCGTCGAGCACCAGCAGTGGGGCATCGACCAGCAGGGCCCGGCCCAGGGCCGTGCGCTGGCGCTGCCCCCCGCTGAGGGTGATTCCCCGCTCTCCCACCAGGGTCTGATAACCATCGGGGAAACCCTTGATGTCGCCCTGGAGGCGTGCCTGGGCCGCCACCGCCTCCACTTGCTCCAGGTCTGCCCCGGGATCGCCATAGCGCAGGTTGTCGGCCAGGGTGGCGGTGAACAGATATCCCTCCTGGGGCACCAGGGCGATCCGGCGGCGCAGGTCCTCCAGGGCCAGGTCGGTGACGTCGTGGCCATCGAGCCAGAGCTGGCCGGGCTCCACCTCCACCATCCGCCCCAGGGCCCGGGCCAGGGTCGTCTTGCCGCAGCCCACCGGGCCCACCACCGCCACGAGTTCGCCGGGCGCAAGCTCGAAGCTCACCCCGTCGAGCGCGGGTTGGGGAGCCCCGGGGTAGTGCACGGTGAGGCCGCGGGCCTCGAGCCTGCCGTTGCCCCTGCCCGGTGCTGGCTGCGGTTGGGCCGGCGACTGGATCAGGGGACGGCGCTGCAGCAGTTGCTCCACGCGCTCCAGGCTCACCTGGCCGGTCTGGAACGTGTTGAGGGTGAAGCCGAGCAGGGCCGTGGGGAAGACCAGGCGCTCCACGTAGAGGATCAGGGCCACCAGATCGCCGATGCTGAGGCGGCCGCTCTCCAGCTGGCCGCTGCCCAGCGCCAGCAGAAGGAGCAGGCTGATCGAGGAAATGCCTTCCAGCAGGGGGAAGAGGGTGCTGCGGGTGCGGGCCAGACCCAGGGCGGCATCGCGGTAGATCCCATTGCGGCTGGCGAAGGCGGCCTGCTCGGTGCTTTCCTGCCCGTAGATCTTGATGGCACTGATGCCTGAGAGGTCTTCCTGAATCAGATCGCTCAGGCCGGCGAGGGCTTCCTGCTGGCGCCGTTGCTGGCGCATCATCCGGCCGCCGAAGAGGCGCACCGTGATCAGCATCAGCGGGTAGAGCCCCACGGCCGCCAGGCTCAACCCGGGGTCGATCGCCAGCATCGCCGGCAGGGTGAGGGCATAGGCCAGCACCGTATTGGTGAGGCTGAGCACGGCGAATCCCAGCAGCCGACGCACGTTCTCCACATCACTGGTGGCCCGGCTGATCACCTCTCCGCTGCCCGTGGTCTGCACCCAGCCGGGCTCCTGGCGCAGCAGGTGATCGAAGATCTGCTGCTTGAGATCGGCCTCCACCTGCCGTCCCACCCCGAACACCAGCAGGCGGGACAGCAGGCGCATCGCGCCCATGGCGGTGGCCAGCAGCACGATCAGCGCGGCCTGGTGGAGCACGTCCTGCAGCTCGAAGCCGTCCTGGAGGTCATCGACCACCCGGCGCACGAGCAGGGGGATGGTGACACTCAGCAGATTCACCACCACCAGGGCAGCCATGCCCAGCAGCACCGTGCGCCGATGGGGCCTCAGATAGCGCAAGATCAGATCGGGCCGTAAGGCACCCACGCCGCCTGCTCGAAGATGGTCCCAAACTAAGGAGCACCCGTTCCCATCGCCCCGCCCCACCACCCCGTGCCTGCCGATCCCAACCCTGCCTCTCTCCAGACGACCGACCAGAGCCATCCCCTTCATGCCCTGGACCGGCAGGTGGTCGATGGGCTGCTGGCAGTTGAACGTCCGGCGGATGCCCAGCTGGTCGATGCCGCCCGTCTGTTGATGCGGTACCAGGGCTTTCCTGGTGCCCACGACCTTCAGGACGTTCTCGAGCGAATCCTGCGCCTCTGGGGGTTGAGCCGTGAGGAGCTGCAGCAGCGCACACGCGCCATCTGGCGTTCCGGTTTCCGTCCCACACCCCAGGCCAGCGAAGCGGTGGGTTCCAGCTTTGACACCGCTGATCAGGACAGCTGAACTCCCTTGCCCTGGCTGGCTGGTCACAACCCTGTGGTCGGCTGCGCGACCGGCGGGGGGTCGCCGTGGATCGCAGAACGGGGGATAGTGGGTAGGTCCCCATCACCCGGCCCGGTGTGCTCTGCACCCGGGCTTTTTATTGTCCGGCCGTCGGGCCGGTCACGGTCGGAATCCCCGCAGCAACGGTTGAATACGGGGGCTGCTTCCAGGGGGCGCCTGGCGTCGGGTGCAGCCATCCCCGGGCTTTCCGGCCCCATTCCGCTGCCCATCCCCGGCCTCCTGACTCCCCCCTCGTCCCGTTCCTGACGCCCATGGCTGTCGACTCCTCCCCTGCCGGTGTCCCCGCACCTGCCAGTCCCGAATCCCTGAGCGACCTCCATCCGCCGGCCCTCCTGGAGCGGCTGCTGGCGGGTGAGGGACTGGCCAGTGCGGAGGCGGCCGGGCTGATGCGGGCCTGGCTGAATGAAACGATCCCGCCGGTGGTCACCGGCGCCCTGCTGGCCGCGCTGCGGGCCAAGGGGGTGAGTGGGGAGGAGCTGGCGGCGATGGCCGACGTGCTGCGCGAGGCCTGTCCCCTGCCGGCGACCAGGCCCTCCCTGCCCCTGGTCGACACCTGCGGCACCGGCGGCGATGGGGCCGACAGCTTCAACATCTCCACGGCGGTGGCCTTTGTTGCCGCGGCCTGCGGCGCCCACGTGGCTAAGCACGGCAACCGCAGCGCCAGCGGCCGGGTGGGCTCAGCCGATGTGCTTGAGGCCCTGGGCCTCCACCTCCAGGCGCCCCAGGAGCAGGTGATCGCCGCGCTGCCCGAGGTGGGGGTGACCTTTCTCTTTGCCCCCGGCTGGCATCCGGCACTGGTGGGCCTGGCTCCCCTGCGCCGCAGCCTCGGCGTGCGCACGGTCTTCAACCTGCTGGGTCCACTGGTGAACCCCCTGCGGCCCGAGGCCCAGGTGCTCGGCGTGGCGCGGCCAGAGCTGCTCGATCCGATGGCCGACGCCCTGGCCCGTCTCGGCCTGCGCCGGGCGGTGGTGGTGCACGGCTGTGGCGGCCTCGATGAGGCCTCGCTGCAGGGGCCCAGCCAGCTCTGCCTGGTCGAGGCCGGGACGGTGCGTGCCCAGGAGCTTGACCCCGCCGCCCTTGGCCTCACCCTGGCCCCCAACACCGCCCTGGCCGGTGGGGATCTGCAGACCAACCGGGCCATTCTCGAAGCCGTGCTCCAGGGGCGCGGCAGCCAGCCCCAGCGGGATGTGGTGGCTCTGAATGCCGCTCTGGTGCTCTGGGCGGCGGGCCTGGTCGACAGCGTCGCGGCGGGTCAGCGCCAGGCCGCCGACACCCTGGCCAGCGGTGCTGCCTGGACCAGGCTGGAGGCCCTGCGCGCCAGCCTGCCTGCCCCCGCTGGGGGATGATCGGAATTCTGTGCGTGAGTTCGCCGTGCGCCCCTCCACCACCGCTGCCCTGCTGGTGCTGGCCGATGGAACCGTGCTGCGTGGGGAGGCCTTCGGCGCCACCGGCACCGTCGTCGGCGAGGTGGTGTTCAACACCGGCATGACCGGTTACCAGGAAGTGATCACCGATCCGAGCTACGCCGGCCAGCTGGTGACCTTCACCTTCCCCGAGTTGGGCAATACCGGAGTCAACGGGGGTGATCAGGAGGCCGACCGCCCCCATGCCCGCGGGGTGATCGCTCGCCAGCTTGCGCCGGTCGTCAGCAACTGGCGGGCGGAGGGCGATCTCGACGGCTGGCTCAAACAGCACGGTGTGGTGGGCATCCGGGGCGTCGACACCCGGGCGCTGGTGCGCCACCTGCGCGAGGGCGGGGCGATCAACGGTGCGATCAGCACCGATGGCACAGCCCCGGTCGCTCTGCTGGAGCAGGTGCGCACGGCCCCCTCGATGCAGGGCCTCAATCTGGCCGCCCAGGTGAGCACCGCCACCCCCTACACCTGGGAGACGCCCTGCGCCGCTGGCTTCGATACCCGTCTCCAGGCCAGCCCGGAGCGGCCCTACCGGGTGGTGGCGATCGATTTCGGCATCAAGCGGGCGATCCTCGACCGCCTGGTGGCCCACGGGTGCCACGTCACCGTGCTGCCAGCCGACGCCAGCCTCGACCAGGTGCTCGCTCACCAGCCGGAGGGGGTGTTTCTTTCCAATGGCCCCGGAGATCCCGCCGCGGTTGCCGATGGCATCGCCCTGGCCCGGGACCTGCTGCAGCAGCCGGACCTTCCCCTCTTCGGAATCTGCCTGGGCCACCAGATCCTGGGGCTGGCCCTGGGTGGTCGCACCTTCAAGCTCGGCTATGGCCATCGGGGACTCAATCACCCCTGCGGCAGCCCCGGGGCGGTGGAGATCACCAGCCAGAACCACGGCTTCGCCATTGACGCCGACTCCCTGCCGGCCGATCAGGTGGCCATCACCCACCTCAACCTGAACGACCGCACCGTGGCGGCCCTCGCCCTGCGCGACCGCCCTGTCTTCGGGGTGCAGTATCACCCTGAAGCCAGCCCCGGCCCCCATGACGCCGACCACCATTTCGCCCGCTTCACGGCCCTGATGGCGGCCCGCCGCTGACCTGGATCCTGGTCGCTGTCTCTGTCACGGCAGCGGCTGAACGGGTCTGTTTCGGATTTCCAGCCTTTCTCCTGGTCCCGCTGCACGTTTGGTGACTCTTCCTACACTTCGGCCCAGATCCACAGTGGGGACGAGAGCCATCAACGACCTGCAGCGACTGACGGTGTCCCTGCGCGGGGGGTTCGAGCAGAAGGCGCGCTGCCAGCTGTTCCGGTTCACCGGCCAGCTCGATGCCTACTCCGACAAGCAGTTCGGGGAGTTCATCGCTGCCCATCGCAGTGCTGGTCAACCCCTGTTGATTGATCTCACCCACATCGACTTTCTCGATTCCTCCGGGCTCGGCGCCCTAGTGCAGCTGGCCAAGCAGTGCAACACCGACGGCCAGCAGTTCCTGGTGGTGGGCAATGCCCGGGTGGTGCAGACCGTGAAATTGGTGCGGCTCGAGGAGTTTCTCCACCTTCAGCCTGACCTCGAGACGGCTCTTGGCACGCTCGCGGCCTGAGCCCAGCGCCTGGCTCGCCGGGCTCACGGCCCGTCCCCCCACCACCGAGCTCGGCGCCCTGCAGCTCGCCTGGCTGGGGGACGCCGTCTGGGAGCTGCATCAGCGCCTGCGCCGCTGCAATGAACCTGGCCGATCCCACGATCTCCATGGTCAGGTGGTCGCCGCGGTGCGGGCTGATGCCCAGGCCGAGGCCCTTGGCCGCCTCGAATCTCTCCTGTCGCCAGCTGAGATCGACCTGGTGCGCCGCGGCCGCAACCGGGCGGGTCGGGGTCCCCGCCAGGGGGATGCGGCCGCCTACGGCCTGGCCACCGCTTTCGAGACGTTGCTCGGCTGGCTTTTCCTCCACGACCCTCCTCGGTTGGTCGAGCTGCTAGATCACTTGGAGGAGAACGATCCATAACCAAAGGTCCTGCCATGAGCCCTCGCTTTGAACGCCGCCCCGACAAGTGGGCGGGATCCGGGGGGCGCAGGCCTTCGCGACCGGCGGGCTCCGGCGGTCGGGACCGGGATGGGAGCCGCAGCCGCGACGACGACCGTTCCGATCGGGGGCGCCCTCCGGAGCGCGGCAGCTTCGGCCGCCGTCCTGCTCCACGCCGGGATGACGGGGGCCGGCCCACGGGTCGGCGTCCTGAGCGCGGGGCGCGCTTTGATGGGCCCCGGCCGGAAGGGTCCCGTTTTGAGGGTCCCCGCGGTGCCGGCAGCCGCTTTGAGGGCGCTCGCTCGGAAGGCGGTCGCTTCGAAGGCGGTCGCTCCGACGGTGCCCGCTTTGAGGGCGGCAGGCCTGAGGGCGGCCGGTTTGAAGGTCGCCGCTTTGGGGGCAGCCGTCCGGAGGGCAGCCGCGCCTATGGCGGCCGTCCGGCAGGCAGCCGTACGCCCGGTGGTCGTTTTGAGGGGCGCTCCCGGGATGGCCTCCGTCCGGGCCGCACCATCCCCTCCCGTCCCGTCTTCCGCTCCGTACCCGAGCGCCCGGCTGCCGACGGGCCGCTGCAGGGGGTCCACAGCGATGAGACCCAGCCCAGCGATCTGATCTGGGGGCGCCACGCTGCCCTGGCGGCCCTCGAAAGCGGCCGTCCGGTGCACCGCATCTGGTGCACCCCCGAGATGCGCTTCAGTCCCAAATTCCTCCAGCTGCTGCGGGAGGCCAAGGCTTCCGGGGTGCTCGTGGAGGAGGTCACCTGGGCGCGCCTGGGCCAGCTCACCGAAGGCGCCGTGCATCAGGGCATCGTGCTGCAGGCGGCGGCAGCCGACACCCTCGACCTGGCCAGCCTGATCGACGGTTGCCGGGCGATCGGTGAGCCGCCCCTGTTGATGGCTCTCGATGGCATCACCGACCCCCACAACCTCGGCGCCATTGCCCGCAGCGCCGAAGCCCTGGGTGCCCATGGTCTGGTGCTGCCCCAGCGCCGCAGTGCCGGCCTCACCGGTTCCGTGGCCAAGGTGGCGGCCGGTGCCCTGGAGCATCTGCCGGTGGCCCGCGTCGTCAATCTCAACCGCGCCCTCGACAGCCTCAAGCAGGAGGGCTATCGGGTGGTGGGCCTGGCAGCTGAGGGCAGCGTCAGCCTTGAACAGGTCGATCTCGATGGGCCTCTGGTGATCGTCACCGGCTCGGAGGGCGACGGCCTCTCGATGCTCACGCGCAAGCACTGTGACCAGCTCGTGAGCATCCCCCTGCGCGGGGCGACCCCCAGCCTGAACGCCTCGGTGGCCACGGCGCTTTTGCTCTACGAGGTGGCCCGCCGGGGCTGGATGAAGGGTCTGCGGGGCGGAGACCCCGCTCCCCGCATCGTGCGCCCCCAGCTGCCCACCCCCCTGCCCGCTCCGGTCGACCTGGGGGCGAGCGGATTGGATCCAGCGGCACCTCCTGCTCCTGAGGCAGATGGGTGGGCCGCCGATCTGGAGAGGGCCGTCCCCGCGGTTCACGATCCGGCGCCAGCCGACGGCGTCTCCCTTTGCGATGCAGATGTCCCAGGGCCTGAGCTTGGAGCTGAGCCGGAGGAGCTGGTCCTCCCGATCCCGGATCCAGCTCCTGTGCCGCCTGTGGTTTCCCACGAGCAACCGCCAGAGGCAGCGGTGGGGAGCCCCGCGCCCCCGGTGATTGAGCTCGGTCTGGCGGCCAGCCCCGATCCGAGCTTCCAAGGTGACGTGCAGCTCTGATGCAAACGGCGGTGCGGCACCCCGATTACGGGCACAATGGTTGGGTGACGGTTCCTGGTTCATGAATCCCCTGCTCTGGCCCGTGCGCCGTTGCGCCAACGGATTGGGCCTGGCCTGGTGGGCGCGGGTTCGCACGCAGGCACCAGCCGTCACCTACTGGTTCGGTCCCTTCGTGCGCCGCAGCACCCTGGAGGCCGCTCTTCCGGCTTTTCTGGATGATCTGCGGGCCGAATCCCCGACCGGCCTGGAGCATGAACTGGTGCGTACCCGCCGCGGTGAGCCTCTCACCGAGGCGGAGTAGGCCATTCATCCCGGGCGGCGCCCGGCTGATAGCGTCCAACCCAGCTGGCAACCAGGTGGATGGGGATCGCCGAATGGCGTGGGCAACTCGAGCGGGGTGAGATTTCCGCCCGCGAGCTCACTGACCACCACCTGGCCCGCATCGAAGCGGTCGATTCCACGGTTCATGCCTTTCTGGAGGTGACCGCAGAGCGGGCCCGCGCCGATGCCGATCGCATCGACGCCGCCCGTGCAGCCGGGGAGTCGCTCCCCCCCCTTGCCGGTATTCCTCTGTCGATCAAGGACAACCTCTGCACCCAGGGCATCCGCACCACCTGCTCCAGCCGCATGCTGGAGAGCTTCGTGCCCCCCTACGAGAGCACCGTCACGGAGCGCCTCTGGCAGGCCGGCGCCGTGCTGCTGGGCAAGACCAATCTCGATGAGTTCGCCATGGGCAGCTCCACCGAGACCTCCTATTTCGGCCCCAGCTGCAACCCCTGGGATCCGGAGCGGGTGCCCGGCGGCAGCTCCGGTGGCAGTGCCGCCGCGGTGGCCGCCGGCGAATGCCTGGGATCCCTCGGTTCCGACACCGGCGGCTCCATCCGCCAGCCCGCCAGCTTCTGCGGCGTGGTGGGGCTCAAGCCCACCTATGGCCGCGTGAGCCGCTGGGGCCTGGTGGCCTTTGCCAGTTCCCTGGATCAGGTGGGCCCGTTCACCACCTCGGTGGCCGACGCGGCCGAGCTGCTCCAGGTGATCGCCGGCGAAGATCCAAGGGATTCCACCTGCCTCAAGGCCCCAGTGCCCGACTACCGGGCCGCCCTGCAGCAGCCTGTGGCCGGCCTGCGGGTGGGCATCGTGCGCGAGTGCTTTGAGGCCGAGGGGCTCGATCCTGCGGTGAAGGCCTCGGTGTTGGCCGCCGCTGAGCAGCTCCAGGCCCTGGGCTGCGAGCTGGTCGACGTGAGCTGCCCCCGCTTCAACGACGGCATCGCCACCTATTACGTGATCGCCCCCTCGGAGGCGAGCGCCAACCTGGCCCGCTACGACGGCGTGAAGTACGGCTACCGGGCCGAAGGGGCCGCCAGCCTGGCGGAGATGACCGCCCGTAGCCGCGCCGAGGGCTTCGGCGACGAGGTGCAGCGGCGCATCCTGATCGGCACCTATGCCCTGTCGGCCGGCTACGTCGATGCCTACTACAAGAAGGCCCAGCAGGTGCGCACCCTGATCCGCCGCGATTTCGACCGGGCCTTCGAGACGGTGGACGTGCTGCTCACCCCCACCTCGCCCACCACCGCCTTCCGCTTCGGGGCCCACAGCGAAGACCCCCTGGCCATGTACCTGGCCGATCTGCTCACGATTCCGGCCAACATGGCCGGCCTGCCCGCGATCTCCGTGCCCTGTGGCTTCGATCAGCAGGGCCTGCCGATCGGCGTGCAGCTGATCACCGGCGTGCTGCAGGAGGAGCGGCTGCTGCAGGTGGCGCACCACTACGAGCAGGCGGCCCAGGTGATGGCCGCCAGGCCGGCGGCGGCCCTGGTGCCCTGAGCCGGACCGGCACCACATCTGGCGTGCGCCGCCTAAGGTGAAGGCCTCTTCGCCGCTACCGGTGGCCTTCGTTCCCCTCCACAACCACAGCGACTACAGCCTCCTGGATGGGGCCAGCCAGTTGCCGGCGATGGTGGAGCGGGCGGTGGAGCTGGGCATGCCGGCCCTGGCTCTCACCGACCACGGCGTCATGTACGGCGCCATCGAGCTGCTCAAGCTCTGCAGCAAGGCGGGCATCAAGCCGATCATCGGCAACGAGATGTATGTCATCAACGGCTCGTTGGATGACCCCAACCCGCCCAAGAAGGAGCGCCGCTACCACCTGGTGGTGCTGGCCAAGAACGCGGTGGGCTACCGCAACCTGGTGAAGCTCACCAGCATCAGCCACCTGCGCGGCATGCGCGGCCGGGGGATCTTTGCCCGGGCCTGCATCGACAAAGCCACCCTGGAGGCCCACAGCGAGGGGCTGATCGTGGCCACCGCCTGCCTGGGCGGTGAGATTCCCCAGGCGATTCTGCGGGGTCGGCCCGATGCGGCCCGGGAGGTGGCGCGCTGGTACCAGCGGGTGTTCGGTGACGACTTCTACCTGGAGATCCAGGACCACGGCGGCATCGAAGACCGGATCGTCAACACGGGCATCGCAGAGATCGGAACCGAGCTGGGGATCGAGCTGATCGCCACCAACGACGCCCACTACCTCAGCGTGGGCGATGTGGAGGCCCACGACGCCCTGTTGTGCGTGCTCACCGGCAAGCTGATCAGCGACGAGAAGCGCCTGCGCTACACGGGCACCGAATACATCAAGAGCGAGGCCGAGATGCTGCAGCTCTTTGGCGACCACCTGGAGCGCGATGTGGTCGAGCGGGCGGTGGCCAACACCGCCCGGGTCGCGGAGAAGGTGGAGGACTACGACATCCTCGGGCGCTACCAGATGCCCCGGTTCCCGATCCCCGACGGGCACACGCCGGTGAGCTATCTGCGCGAGGTGAGCGAGCAGGGCCTGCGCGCCCGGCTGGGATTGGCCGAGGACGCCGCCTTTGATGCCACCTATGGCGAACGGCTGGAGTTTGAGCTGCAGGTGATGGAGCAGATGGGGTTCCCCACCTACTTCCTGGTGGTGTGGGACTACATCCGCTTCGCCCGTGACAGCGGAATTCCGGTGGGTCCGGGCCGGGGTTCGGCGGCAGGCTCCCTGGTGGCCTACGCCCTGGGCATCACCAACATCGATCCCGTCACCAACGGCCTGTTGTTCGAGCGTTTTCTCAACCCGGAGCGGAAGTCGATGCCTGATATCGACACCGACTTCTGCATCGAGCGCCGCGGTGAGGTGATCGACTACGTCACCCAGCGCTACGGCGAAGACAAGGTGGCCCAGATCATCACCTTCAACCGCATGACCTCAAAGGCGGTGCTCAAGGATGTGGCCCGCGTGCTGGATATTCCCTATGGCGATGCCGACCGGCTGGCCAAATTGATCCCGGTGGTGCGCGGCAAGCCGGCCAAGCTCAAGGAGATGATCGGTGAGGAGTCGCCGGCTCCCGAATTCCGCGAGAAATACCAGAACGATCCGGTGGTGAAGCGCTGGGTCGACATGGCGATGCGGATCGAGGGCACCAACAAGACCTTCGGCGTGCATGCCGCCGGTGTGGTCATCGCAGCCGATCCCCTCGATGAGGTGGTGCCGCTGCAGCGCAACAACGATGGCCAGGTGATCACCCAGTACTTCATGGAAGACGTGGAGTCGATGGGCCTGCTGAAGATGGACTTCCTGGGGCTGAAAAACCTCACCATGATCGACAAGACCATCGATCTGGTGAAGGAGAGCACCGGAGAAGCGGTGGATCCTGATGCCCTGCCCCTGGATGATCCCGGCACCTATGGCCTGCTGGCCCGCGGTGATCTGGAGGGCATCTTTCAGCTGGAATCCAGCGGCATGCGCCAGATCGTGCGTGACCTCAAGCCCTCCTCCCTGGAAGACATCTCTTCGATCCTGGCGCTGTATCGCCCCGGTCCTCTCGATGCGGGCCTGATTCCCAAGTTCATCAACCGCAAGCACGGCCGCGAGGCGATCGACTTCGCCCACGAGAAGCTGCAGCCGATCCTGAAGGAGACCTACGGGATCATGGTGTATCAGGAGCAGATCATGCGCATTGCGCAGGATCTGGCCGGCTATTCCCTCGGTGAGGCCGACCTGTTGCGGCGGGCGATGGGCAAGAAGAAGAAGAGCGAGATGGAGAAACACCAGAGCATCTTCGTGAAGGGCGCCACCGAGCGGGGCGTGGATCCGAAGCTGGCCGAGGGGCTGTTCGAGCAGATGGTGCTGTTCGCCGAATACTGCTTCAACAAGAGCCATTCCACCGCCTACGGCGCGGTGACCTATCAGACCGCCTACCTCAAGGCCCACTACCCAGTGGCCTACATGGCGGCGCTGCTGACGGTGAATGCGGGTGATTCAGCCAAGGTTCAGCGCTACATCGCCAACTGCAATGCCATGGGCATCGAGGTGATGCCGCCGGATGTGAATGCGTCAGGCATTGACTTCACCCCGGTGGGTGATCGCATCCTGTTCGGCCTCTCGGCGGTGCGCAACCTTGGCGAGGGTGCCATTCGTCAGCTGATCGAGTCGCGGCGGAGTGACGGGGCCTTCGCTTCCCTGGCCGACCTCTGCGACCGCATTCCTGGCCAGCAGCTCAACCGCCGTGCCCTGGAGGCCCTGATCCACTCCGGCGCCCTCGATGCCCTTGAGCCCAGGGCGAACCGGGCCCAGCTGATGGCGGATCTGGATCTGGTGCTCGACTGGGCCAGCTCCCGGGCCAAGGACCGGGCCAGTGGTCAGGGCAACCTCTTCGATCTCCTGGGTGGCGGCGGTCCCTCAGGCGAGGCCAATGCTGGACCCCAGGGGGGCACCGGGCCTGGCTCCCTCAGCACGGCACCCAAGGCCGCTCCCGTTCCCGACTATCCCCCCACCGAGAAGCTGCGGCTGGAGAAGGAACTGGTCGGCTTTTACCTCTCCGACCACCCCCTCAAGCAGCTGGCTCCCAAGGTGAAACTGCTCTCGCCCATCGCCCTGGGAAGCCTTGACGAGCTCGCCGACAAGGCCAAGGTGAGCGCGGTGGTGATGGTGCCGGAGCTGCGCCAGGTCACCACTCGCAAGGGCGACCGGATGGCCGTGCTGCAGCTGGAGGACCTCACCGGCAGCTGTGAGGCGGTGGTGTTTCCCAAGAGTTATGCCCGCCTCGCCGATCACCTGATGGTGGATGCGCGGCTGCTGGTGTGGGCCTCGGTCGACCGGCGCGATGACCGGGTGCAGCTGATCGTTGACGACTGCCGCTCAATCGATGATCTGCAGTTGCTGGTGGTGGAGTTGGCTGCTGAGCAGGCGGCCGATATCGCCATTCAGCACCGGTTGCGCGAGTGCCTGCACCGTCACCGTCCGCCCCAGGATGAGCCGGGATCGCGGGTGCCTGTGGTGGCCCTGGTGCGCCAGGGCGATCAGGCCCGATTCGTGCGCCTGGGCCCCCAGTTCTGTGTGGCCGACCTGGGCGCTGCCGTCAGCACCCTCAGTTCCGCTGAGTTCAAGGTCCGGATCAGTTCGCCGTTGTTGGCGGCCTGAGCGCACCACCGGAGGGGGCCAGAGCTGGTTCAGCCGCCCCTGCCCTGGCGCATGGCCCGCACCGACTCGCGCAGCCGGGAGATGTTCAGGCCGATCTGCTCACCGCCCAGGAGGCTGCCGGGCTGCGGTTCCCAGCTGGCGGAGAGCACGCCATAGCTGAGGCCCACCAGCCCCAGCAGGAAGCAGCCCCCGGAGGTGGCCAGGGTGACACCTGGGGCGATGTCGAGAATCTGCCGGCTCACCAGCAGGTAGCTGCCCACAAACACCCCCATGCCCAGGAGCGTGGGGATGCCCGTGGCAATGGCAATGCGCCGGGCCATCCGGTTGGCGACGGCCTCGGGGATCACCTGCTGGCGCTGGGGCCGGGTTGGCTTGGTGCCCGGTTGGCCCGCCTTGCCACCGGGCTTGCTGGCCTTGGCGCCTGGTTTGCCTGCCTGGTCGCCGGTCTTTGGCTTGATGCCCTTGGCCGCCATGGTGTCTGGGATGGGTGGAGACCAGGCTGAGCGGGCTCAGCCCCGGATGCCGAGCTTGGCGATCAGGGTGCTGTAGCGCTCCTGGCTGATGCCCTTGAGGTAGCCCAGCAGGCGCTTGCGGCGACCGATCATCTTTAGCAGCCCCTGGCGCGACGAGAAATCGTGCTTGTTCTGCTGCAGGTGACCGGTGAGCTGGCTGATGCGCTCACTGAGCATCGCCACCTGCACCTCCACCGAACCGGTATCCGTGCCGTGGGTCTGGTGGGTGTTGATCAGGTCCTGCTTCTTGGTAGTGGTGAGCGGCATGGAGGTGAGGAAGGATGAAACACAGCCCGGGTGATGCCCAGCCCAGGTTTCTGTTCAGCAAACATCCACCTTACTGCGCCACCGTGAACGCCTGAAACCCTCAGGCGACCTGTTGCGACAACCAGCGCAGGCAGGCCCGGATCCACTCCTCCGCCGGCCAGCCCTCGCTCTCCTGGGCGCCGACTTCGGCGGCCACGGCCCGCAGGGCCCTGTGCACCTCCAGGGCCTCATAGCCCAGGGCTGAGAGGGTCAGCTGCACCTCCTCCCGTTGATCGTCCTGCAAGCGCGGGCTGGCCAGGGCGAGGGCCCTATCCCCCTCCCTTTCGCCGGGCAGTTGCCCGAGAAAGCGCTGCTGCAGGCGGGTGCGCAACTCCACAGCCAGGCGTTCAGCCGTGCGCTTGCCCACCCCGGGGGCCTGGCAGAGCCGCCGCAGGTCGGCCTGCACGATCGCCTGCACGAGCTCGCCTGGCTCCAGGCAGCCCAGCAGGCCCAGCGCCATCTGGGGGCCAACCCCGCTCACCGCCACCAGCTCGCGGAAGAGATCGCGCTCGTGGCGTTCGCCGAAGCCATAGAGGATCCAGCCGTCCTCGCGCACCACCTGGTGGATGTGCAGGGCCAGCGGCTGCCCAGGCGCGGGCAGCCGCTGCCACTGGCGCGGGCTCACCTGCACCTCATAGCCCACCCCCTGGCACACCACCAACAGGCCGCAGCGCTTGTCCTGCTGCCATGGATCGGCGAGTTCGCCCTGCAGCCAGCCGATCATGGGCAACAGTCTGATTGCCCCCATGCTGCCCGCTCCGTCCACCCAAGCCGCCCCTCCCCCTGGCCGCCTGTGGGGTTGGCTCGGCCGCATCCCGGCCCTGTTGTTGATCCTGCTGCTGCTGCTGCCGCTCAGCGCCTGCGGTGGCCCGGGCCAGCCCCCCCGATCCGTGCTGCTCCAGGCCCTGGCTCTGCAGATCCAGCTCACCCAGGGCGCCATTGCCCAGGCCCTGGCCCTGGAGGCCGGCGGCCAGCCTGAGGTGAGCCGGGTGCGCGTGGCCGAGCAGGAGGCCCTGACCATCGGTGACGCCCGCGGCTGGCGACTGGCCGGGCAATTCGACTGGCGCCTGCCGGGGGATCCCATCCGCGTCGACAGTCCCTTCGAGCTCTATCTCCAGCGCGGTGCCCGTGGCGAGAGCTGGCGGCTGGCCAGGCCGAGCCCGAGCACGGACGGGCTCCAGCAGGAATGGATCACCGACCCTTTGCCCCTGCCAGGCTGATCAAGGTGGCGATCAGCACCAGGGTGGCTCCGGCCACCGTGGCGGCGTCGATGCCCTCGCCGAAGATCCACCATCCCCACAGGCCTGCGAACACCACCTGCACATAGCTGATGGCCGTGGCCCTGGCCGCCGGCAGGGCCGTGAGGCTGTGGGTGAGGGTCACCTGCCCCAGCTGGGTGAACACCCCCACCCCGAGCAGCCAGAGCACCTCGGTGACCGTCGGCAGCACCGGGTTGAGCAGCACCAGCGGCAGGCTCATCGGCACCGCCACCAGCGGGAAATAGAACACGATCACCAGGGGGTGCTCGCTGCGGGCGAGGGAGCGCACGCTCACGTAGGCCAGGGCGGTGCACAGGGCCCCCGCCACCCCGATCAGCACAGCGCCGCCGGCCAGGGGGGTCGGCCCCCCGAGCAGCTGGGCCGGCCGGGCCACCAGCAGCACCCCGGCCCAGCCCACCGCCACCGCCAGCAGCACCCGCCGGCCGATCCGCTCCCCCAGCATCAGCCAGGCCAGCAAGGCGGTGAAGGTGGGGTAGAGGTACTGGAGCACCGTCGCCGAGGCCAGGGGCAGCTCCGCCAGGGCGATGTAGACGCAGAGCAGGGCCACGCTGCCGATCGCGCCCCGCCAGATCAGCAGCCCCCGGCGCTGGCCCCAGGGGTGAATGCCCTGCCGCCTCAGCAGCCACCAGCTCAGGGCCACGCTCACCAGAGCGCGGGCGAGCACCACCTCGGCGGCGGGAATCCGCCCCCCCACCTGCTTCACGCAGACGCCCATCAGCGAAAAGCTCAGGGCACTGGCCACCATCGCCAGCACCGGCCCCCGGCGGCTCAGTCCCTGCCCCAGGATCTGTGGCTCCGGGGAACCCAACGGTGCGGCTGGCAACGGCGCAGTGGGCAGGGGTGCGCATGCTGCCCGATGGTGGAGGCCACTGGCGCCAGAATTCAGGCCGGTCCGTCCCCCTGCCGCCCTCGCTCCCCCCGTTCCCTTGAGCCTGCCCCGCCTGCATCCGCGCACGATCGAGGCCGTGAAGGAGCGGGCCGACATCGTCGATGTGGTTGGCGAGCACGTGGTGCTCAAGAAGAAGGGGCGGGAGTTTGTGGGGATCTGCCCCTTCCACGACGACAAGTCGCCGTCGATGACGGTGTCGCCCGCCAAGCAGTTCTATTACTGCTTCTCCTGCGGGGCCGGTGGCAACGCCATCAAGTTCCTGATGGAGCTGCAGCGCCAGAGCTTCAGCGATGTGGTGCTGGAGCTGGCGCGCAAATACCAGCTGCCGGTGGAGACCCTCGACGGGCCCCAGCAGGAGCGCCTGCGCAAGCAGCTCTCCCGCCGTGAGCAGCTGCAGAAGGTGCTCACCCTGGCGTCCGGCTGGTTCCGCAGCCAGCTGCGGGCCCCCGAGGGGGCGGCGGCCCTGGCCTACCTGCGTGGGCCGAGGGGCTTGAAGGACACCACCCTCGAGGCCTTCGAGCTGGGCTTTGCCCCCGACCGCTGGGATGGGCTGCTGCAGCATCTGGGCCAGGCCCATGGCCTGGAGCCCGCCCTGCTGGAGGCGGCCGGCCTGGTGGTGCCGCGCAAGGGAGGTGAGGGCTACTACGACCGCTTCCGCGGCCGGGTGATGGTGCCGATCCGCGACCGCCAGGGTCGGGTGATCGGTTTCGGCGGCCGCAGCCTGGATGGGGGCGAGCCCAAATACCTCAACTCCCCGGAAACGGAGGTGTTCGAGAAGGGCAAGCACCTCTTCGGCCTCGATCGGGCCGCCGATGCCATCCGCCGCGACGACCGGGCGGTGGTGGTGGAGGGCTACTTCGATGTGATTGCCCTGCATGCGGCTGGGATCACCAATGCGGTGGCGGCCCTGGGCACGGCGCTGAGCAGCCAGCAGATCACCCAGCTCTGCCGCTGCAGTGACAGCCGCCGGTTGATCCTCAACTTCGACGCCGACGGTGCCGGCGTGCGGGCGGCCCAGCGGGCGATCGGCGAGGTGGAGCAGTTGGCGCTGCAAGGCCAGCTGGAGCTGCGGGTGCTGCACCTGCCGGCGGGTAAGGACCCCGACGAGTTCCTCAAGGAGCGGGGGGCCGGTGACTACCGCGCTCTGCTCGACCAGGCGCCCCTCTGGCTCGATTGGCAGATCGACCAGGTGCTGGCCGGCCGCGACCTGAGCCGGGCCGATCAGTTTCAGCAGGCCGTCACGGCCCTGGTGGCGCTGCTGGGCAAGTTGCCCCAGAGCGCCGTGCGCAGCCGCTACCTCCAGCAGGTGGCCGAGCGCCTCAGCGGCGGGCAGGCCCGCCTGGCGCTGCAGTTGGAGGACGACCTGCGCCAGCAGGTGAAGGGCCAGCGCTGGCACGGCCGCTCCCAGAAGTGGGAGCAGCCCGGTGAGGCCGGTCTGCGGGAGCGGGCCGAGGCGGAACTGCTGCGGCTCTACCTCCACTGCCCGACCCATCGCGGTGCGATCCGGGCCGAGCTGCGCCAGCGCGAGCTCGATGATTTCGCCCTGGTGCACCACCGCCAGCTCTGGGCGGCCATCAGTGCCCTGGAGGAGGACAACCTCGGCGTCGGTCGGCTGGAGGCGATCAGTCGCGGGCAGGATCCGGGCCATGAGCTGGCCGATCTCGATCTGCCGCGTCTGCTGGCCGATCAGCTGGTGCTGGAGGAGAGCAGCCTGCTCACCCGTCTCACCCCCCTGCTCGAGCCCAGTGAGCTGCAGCGGCTGCATCTTGGGGAACCCCTTCTGCAGCTCCGCGGTGCCGCGGCCACCCTGGAGCGCCAGCGCAGTCTCAAGCGCTGCCGCCACCTGCTCGACGCCTGGAGCAGCCAGCGGCTCACCACCCTGGAGCGCTGCATCGCCCAGTTGCTGGAGGAGGAGCAGCAGCCAGATCAGCAACCGCGCGATCCGTCGGCCGATGGGCTGGTGCCCGTGGGCGATCTGTTGCCGGTCGGTGACATGGAGCAGCGCATTGATGCCCTGTTCGCCGAGCTGAACGGCGATGCCCTCCGCTTTCAGGAGCTCTACTACAGCGAGCGCCGCTACCTGCAGGACCTCGATGCCCAGCGCCGCGCCGGCTATGGCACGGCGCTCGGTGCCTGAGGGCGCGTCCGGCTGCAGCCACCCGCCCGGCCCGCTGCCATCGTGGGGTCCGTATCGGCGCGGCCATGCAGTTCTTCGAGGTGGTGTGGCATGGCGACGGCATCGGTGACGGAGCCGATCTGGAGGAGGCCCTGCAGGCCTACGCCGTGGTGCGGCCCGACGATGGCGACTGGGCTGCTGCCTGTGCTGTCCCCGGCGCCGACCCCTGCGTGCGCCGCTATGCCTCCTTTGAGGCCTTTCTCGACAATGCCGATGCCCTGGAAACCATTCCGGTGACCGCGGCGATGATCGAATCGGCCCTGGCCGATCTGCCGTTGGCCTGAGGAGCGACACCCGGATGCCTGACCCCCGCCTCGATCTGGCCCGATTTGCGCCGGTGAATGACCTCTGGCCGTCGCTGGTGGAGCGCCTGGGGTTGGAGCGCAGCCAACGGGCCGTGCAGCAGGCCCTGGATCTGCAGGCCATGCACGGCACGGCCGCCACGCTCCCCTTGCTGCTGGTGGAGACCTGTGGCCTGGCCCTGGTGCAGGCCGAGCAGCTCCGCCGCCAGACCGGGCTGGTGGGGGCCGGCGAGCGCCTGGTGCTGCTGCTCAGCCAGCGCCAGGCCAGCCTGCAGCTGCTGCAGCACAGCTAGCTATCCCTCCAGCCTGGCCCATACCACCGGCAGGTCGGCCAGGCGGGTGGTGGCCGCCCGCGACAGGCGGCTGCGGCGCATGCGCCAGGGCGATTGCAGGCCGCAGGCGGCCCACTGCACCGTGCCGCTGCCGTAGTGGCGGTTGAGCCGGTCGATCGTGGCCATCAGGGCGCTGCGCCGCTGCTGCTGCTCCGGTGGCAGGGGGGCCAGCAGGTGGTGTTGCAGGGTGGCTCCGTCGCAGAGCTCCTGCAGCACCACCCCGGCCTTCTGCAGGGGCTTGTGGGGCTTGAACAGGGCCTGGGCCAGGGGCAGGGCAGCCGCCAGCAGCACGGCGGTGTCGTCGCTGGCGACCGGCAGCCGCACCGTGGCGGCGTTGGCATAGAAGCTGGTGCCGTTGAAGGGGCTGCTGCGCACGAACACCGTGAGTGCCCCCGCCCGCTGCCCCTGGCGCCGCAGCTTCTCCGCTGCCCGGCTCGTGTAGGTGGCCACCGCTTCCCTGAGGTGCTCCCGGTTGTCGATCGGGGTGCTGAAGCTGCGGCTCACGCAGGTTTCGCGCTTGGCCGGCGGCACGAGCTCCAGCGGCAGGCAGCCATGGCCCCGCAGTTCCTGCTGCAGCCGCACTCCCACCACGCCACAGCGCTGGCGCAGCTCGCCCGTCGGCAGATCGCGCAGGGCGAGGGCGTGGGCCACGCCTCGCAGCCGGCACCAGCGCGCCAGCTTTTTGCCGATCCCCCACACGTCTTCGATGGCGGTGGCCGCCAGCACCGCCTCGGCCTGTCCGCTGGGGCAGGCGCCCAGGTCGAACACCGCCAGTGGGGTGCCGCCGCCCGCCGGCGCTGATTTGGCCCACTTGTTGGCCAGCTTGGCCAGCACCTTGGTGGGGGCGATCCCCACCGCCACCGGCAGTCCGAGGCGCCGGCGCACGTCGCGGCGCAGGTCATGGCCCCAGGCCGTGAGGTCGCGGCTGCTGGCGTCACTGCCTTCGCCACGGGTCCGGCGGGGCCGCTGCAGCAGGCCGAAGGCCTCGTCGATCGAATAGATCTCCAGCGCCTCCACCCACTCCTCCAGCACGGTCATCAGCCGCTGGCTCATGTCGGCGTAGAGGGCGTAGTTGGAGCTCCGCACGATCACCCCCAGCCGCTCCAGCTGGCGCTGCACCTGGAAATAGGGCTGGCCCATGCGGATGCCGAGGGCGCGGGCCTCGGCGCTGCGCGAGACGATGCAGCCGTCGTTGTTGGAGAGCACCACCAGCGGCCGGCCGATCACGGCCGGGTCCACCACCGCCTCGCAGGAGGCGTAGAAGTTGTTGCCGTCGATCAGCACCACCGCCTCCCGGCTGCTGGCCTGGCGACCGCTCGTCGCACCGCCCATCAGAGGCTGTGGATGGCGTGGATGGCCACCCCCCAGATGCGGGCGTCGTCGCGCTCGGCCAGCTCCAGCGGTGGGTAGTCGGGATGGGCCGCCTCCAGCCGCCAGCGCCCCTGGTGGCGATTGAGGTATTTGAGCGTGAAGGCCCCCTCGAGCACCGCCACCACCACCCGGCCGGCACGGGGTTCGATCGCCCGGTCCACCACCAGCAGGTCGCCGTCGAGGATGCCGGCATCGCGCATCGAATCGCCGCTCACCCGCAGGAAGAAGGTGCTGCTGGGGTGGCGGATCAGCACGTCGTTGAGGTCGATGCGGCTCTCGATGTAGTCGTCGGCGGGGCTGGGGAAGCCCGCCGCCACCGCCGTGCCGGCCAGGGGCAGCAGCCGGCGCCCGCCGGGCCGCTCCGCATCCGCCGCACCGGCCAGGGCTGCGAGTACCGCCGCTCGCGGCACGGGCCACCCACTGATCCGCCCGCCGCCCGCGCCCGTTCCCGCTTCCGGCTGTTCCGGCTGCCCCAGTTGTTCCGGCTGCCCCGCTGCCCTCAGCGCCATCGCCACCTCCGACACCGCCAATAGTATGCCTGTACTACAAAGGGAGTGGTTGGGGTGCTCGCCGGTCGCGGTCTGTTGCCCGTGGCTTGCCGGTGTGGGCGACGGCTGCTCTGCTGTGTGGGTCTCTGGTGTGGGGGTTGGTCATGGTGCAGGCAATCGCCCCTGGGGGCGGCCCTTCGGGCCCGGCTCGCCGGCTGCGTGGCCGGGCGGTGCTGGTGCGTCCCGTGCTGCTGGGGGTGCTTTTGCTTGCCGCCGCCCCTCGCCTGGTGCGCGCCGAGCCCGGCCTCCGCGCCGACTACCTCTGCAAGGGCCGCTTCGATGCCAGTGCGGTCACCGCGTTCTTCTTCAATGGCACCCCTAGCGCCGTGGTGCTGCTGGAGGGGGAGGGGGCGACGCGCCTGCCCCAGGCCGTGAGTGCCAGCGGTGCCCGCTACAGCGATGGGGCGCAGAGCTTCTGGGTGAAAGGGGAGCGGGCCAGCTGGCAGCAGGGCCAGGCCCCCGCGCGCCACTGCGAACCCCGGCCGCGCTGAAATCCCGCCGCGGGCGATCCCCAGGCCCTCTCTATACGATGAGCAGCGGATTCACGGCTGGGCGGCCAGGGTGCAGACGCAGGCTCACAACGGCAAGGCCTGGCAGTCCGGCAGTGGCGCCTGGCTGCGCCCCGCTTCAGCCGCCAGCGGCCTGCTGCTGGTGGTCTTTCTGCTGCTGCACCTGGCGGGGGTGGCCCTGGCGCCGCTGGCGCCGCCGCGCTTTGAGGCCTATGCCGCCGCCCTGCACCGCAGCGCCTGGCTGCCGGTCGCTGAGCTGGCGCTGCTGGCGGTGGCGCTGGTGCACCTGGGCCTGAGCCTGCTGCGGGCCGTGCTCAACCGCCGCGCTGCCGGCGCGCCCCGGCCCCAGCTGCGCAGCCGCCGCACGGGCCCGCTGGCCCCCCTGGCAGCCCTGGCCGCCCGCAGTCAGGTGGCCGGCGGGCTGCTGCTGCTGCTGTTTCTGGCGCTGCACCTGGCCCAGCTGCGCTGGCCCCGGCCGGCGGCGGGCGCTGAGCTGGCGGCATTGGCGGCAGTGCTGGCCAGCCCCTGGAGCCTGGTGCTCTACTTGGCGGCGCCCCTGGCGCTGGCCCTGCATCTGTTCCACGGCGGCGAGGCGGCCCACCGCAGCCTGGGGCTGCTGCAGCCGGCCAACGCCAGTGCCATCCGCGCCGCCGCCCGCTTGCTGGCGCTGCTGGTGGGCGGCGGCTTCCTGGCGGTGACCCTCGCCCTGGCCCTGCCGGCCGGGGGGGCGTTCTGATGGCCGGCCGGCCCGATCCGCGCCTGCCCGCCGGGCCGATCGCCGACGCCTGGCGCCGCACCCGCGCCGAGCTGCCGCTGATCAGTCCGCTGCGCAAGCGCCAGCTGCAGGTGCTGGTGGTGGGCACAGGGCTGGCCGGGGCCTCGGCGGCCGCCACCCTGGCTGAGCAGGGCTACCGGGTGACGGTGCTCACGTATCACGACAGCCCGCGGCGGGCCCACTCGGTGGCGGCCCAGGGGGGCATCAACGCCGCCAAGAACTACGCCGCCGACGGCGACAGCATCGAGCGCCTGTTCGCCGACACCCTGCGCGGCGGCGACTTCCGCGCCCGCGAGGCCGGCTGCATGCGCCTGGCCGAACTGAGCAGCGGCATCATCGATCAATGCGTGGCCCAGGGGGTGCCCTTCGCCCGCGAGTACGGCGGCACCCTGGCCAGCCGCAGCTTCGGCGGGGCGCTGGTGAGCCGCACCTTCTACGCCCGCGGCCAGACCGGTCAGCAGCTGCTCTATGGCGCCACGGCGGCCCTGCTGCGCCAGGTGGCGGCCGGGCGCATCACCCTGCTGCCCCGCCGCGACATGCTGGAGCTGGTCACGGTGGATGGGGTGGCCCGGGGCGTGGTGGCCCGCCACCTGCTCACGGGGGCACTGGAGGTGCACACCGCCCAGGCGGTGCTGCTGGCCACCGGCGGCTACAGCAACGTGTTCTTCCTGTCGACGAATGCGCTCAAATCCAACGCCACGGCGATCTGGCGCGCCCACCGCCAGGGGGCGCTGCTGGCCAACCCCTGCTTCACCCAGATTCACCCCACCTGCATCCCCAGTGGCGATCCGGGTCAGAGCAAGCTCACGCTGATGAGCGAGAGCCTGCGCAACGATGGCCGCATCTGGCTGCCGGCGATCGCCGGCGACAACCGCGCCCCCGAGCAGATCCCCCAGGCCGAGCGCGACTACTTCCTCGAGCGCCTCTATCCCCGCTACGGCAACATGGCGCCCCGCGACCTGGCCTCCCGCCGCGCCCGCGAGCTCTGCAACGCCGGCCACGGCGTGGGACCCGGCGGCCGCTCGGTGTACCTCGACCTGCGGGACGCCATCGCCGAGCAGGGGCGCGGGGTGATCGAGCAGCGCTACGGCAACCTGCTGGAGATGTATGCGCGCATCAGCGGCGACGACCCCTACGCCGTGCCGCTGCGCATCTACCCGGCTCCCCACTACACGATGGGTGGCTTGTGGGTCGACTATCAGCTGATGAGTTCGGTGCCGGGGCTGTTCGTGCTGGGGGAGGCCAATTATTCCGAGCACGGCGCCAACCGCCTTGGGGCCAGCGCCCTGATGCAGGGCCTGGCCGACGGCTATTTCATCGCCCCGGCCACCGTCACCGCCTGGCTGGCGGGCCATCCCACCCCGGCGATCGCTGCCGACCATCCGGCCTGCCGCGAGGCCCGTGCCCGCGCCCAGGCCCGCATCGACGGCCTGGTGGCCATTCAGGGCGACCGCCCGGTGGACAGCTTCCACCGTAAGCTGGGGGCGCTGATGCTCGAGCACTGCGGCATCAGCCGCACGGCTGGCGGCCTGCGGGCCGGCCTGGCCGAGGTGGCGGCGCTGGAGGAGCGCTTCCATGGCGAGTTGCGCGTGCCCGGGGCGGCCGAGGGGCCCAATCCGGAGCTGGAGAAGGCGCTGCGGGTGGCTGATTTCTTTGGCCTGGCCCAGCTGATGCTGCGCGATGCTCTGGCCCGGGAGGAATCCTGCGGCGCCCACTTCCGCGAGGAGCACCAGACGCCCGACGGCGAGGCCCAGCGCGACGACAGCCGTTTCGCCCACATCGCCGCCTGGGAAGACGCGGGTGAGGGCCGTGAGCCGATCCGCCATGCCGAACCGCTCACCTTCACCGCCCTGCAGCCCAGCGCCCGCAGCTACCGATGAGTCGCACCATCTTCCTCACCCTGCGGATCTGGCGCCAGGAGACTCCCGAGGCTCCGGGGGGCTTCCGGAGCTACCGGCTGGAGGCGGTGAGCACGGATCTCTCGCTCCTGGAGGCCCTCGATCAGCTCAATGAGCGGTTGATCAGCGCCGGCGAGCGGCCGGTGAGCTTCGAGCACGACTGCCGCGAGGGCATCTGCGGCAGCTGCGGCTTCCTGGTGAACGGCCAGGCCCACGGGCCCCAGGCGGCCACCAGCGTGTGCCAGCTCTATCTGCGCCAGTTCGCCGATGGCGCCACCCTCACCCTGGAGCCCTGGCGGGCGCGGGCGTTCCCCTTGATCCAGGACCTGGCGGTGGAGCGCAGCGCCCTCGATCGGCTGCTGATCGCCGGCGGCTACTGCTCGGTGAGCACGGGCCAGGCGCCGGAGGCCAACGCCCTCCTGGTGGGCCAGGAGCAGGCCCGCTCGGCCTTCGACACGGCCACCTGCATCGGCTGCGGCGCCTGTGTGGCCAGCTGCCGCAATGCCTCGGCCAGTCTGTTTGTGGCCGCCAAGCTGGCTCACCTGGCCCAGCTGCCCCAGGGGCAGCCCGAACGGGCCCGCCGCGCCGGCGCCATGCAGGCGGCCATGGCGGCCGAAGGCTTTGGCGGCTGCAGCAGCCACCTGGAGTGCGAAGCGGTCTGCCCCCAGCAGATCTCGGCCGACTGGATCAGCTGGATGCACGCGGAGGCCCGGCACTGAAGCGCCGCACAAACTGCTCCAACGGCATCGGCCCGCACCGTCGCTGCCAGCCGATTCCCTCCGGGTAGCGGCGCCAGCAGCACACCTGCACGCCCCTGGCCTTCAGCTCGAGCAGGTAGCGGTAGCTGGCGGGCGGATGTTCCGGATGGTCGATGCCACCGCCGTTGAGCAGGGGTAACGGTGCAAACACCTCCAGCCAGTCGTCCAGGCTCCGTGCCGCCCGCCGGGTGCGCTGCAGCGGTGCTGCGAGCAGGCCCGCCACACGCTGGGGGAAGCCCCCCTGGGCCAGCCACCAGTGGTGCTGGGCAGGATGGCGGCTGTGGTGCAGGGAGATGAGGGCGGAACAGCCCGGCGAACTGGGGGCCATGCAGGAGCAGGAGCGACTCCTCTCCAGTGCCCCGCCTGTCTCTCCGGGGGGATGCGGCGGCGCTCCCCCCGCCCCTGGGCAATCAGGCCATAGGTGTGGTGGCCAGCGATGCGGTCGCCAACGAGGGCTGGCAGAACAGCACGATCAGCCAGATCGCCCCCACGATCGGGATCAGACCGATGAAGATCCAGGGCCAGGACTTACCGCTGTCGCGCAGGCGCCGCACCGCCAGCGGGATACCCGGCACCACGCTGGCGAGCGAATAGAGCGTGTTCAGCTTGTCTGAGATCAGTGCGGTGAGCAGGGCCACGATCAGGTTGGCCAGCACAAACCACCAGTAGTCGCCGCGATTGGAGCGCCCTGTGTAGTCGAAGGAGCGCTGCCAACCGGCGGTGAAGGCATCAATCAGGGTCATGAAAAAAGAGAGAGGACTCCGTTGTTTAGACGCCGAGGCCTTTCTGGGCTTCCCCCTGTCGTGAACTGTTGCGCAAGAACCCTGGGTTGATGGTCAGCCCACGGTCGCCATGTGGCGGATCAGGTCGATGCACTTGCAGCTGTAGCCCCACTCGTTGTCGTACCAGGCCACCAGCTTCACGAAGGTGTCGCTCAGGGCGATGCCGGCCTTGGCGTCGAACACCGAGGTGCAGCTCTCACCGAGGAAATCGGTGCTCACCACCTCGTCCTCCGTGTAGCCGAGGATGCCGGCCATCGGCCCTTCGCTCGCGGCCTTCATCGCCGCCTTGATCTCCTCGTAGCTGGCGGCCCTGGCCAGGTTGACGGTGAGGTCCACCACCGACACGTCGGGGGTGGGCACGCGGAAGGCCATGCCGGTGAGCTTGCCGTTCAGCTCAGGGATCACCCGGCCCACGGCCTTGGCGGCACCGGTGGAGCTGGGGATGATGTTCTGGGCGGCGCCGCGGCCGCCGCGCCAGTCCTTCACCGAGGGGCCATCCACCGTCTTCTGGGTGGCGGTGGTGGCGTGCACGGTCGTCATCAGGCCGCTCACGATGCCGAAGTGGTCGTGCACCACCTTGGCCATCGGCGCCAGGCAGTTGGTGGTGCAGCTGGCGTTGGAGACGATCTCCTCGCCGGCGTAGGTGGTGTGGTTCACACCCATCACGAACATCGGCGTGGCGTCCTTGGAGGGGGCACTCATCACCACGCGCTTGGCACCGGCATTGATGTGGGCGCGGGCGGCCTCGTCGGTGAGGAAGAAGCCGGTGCTCTCCAGCACGTAATCGGCACCCACAACGCCCCACTTGAGGTTGTTGGGGTCGCGCTCGGCGGTGATGCGGATCGCCTTGCCGTTCACCACCAGCTGGCCGTTCTCCACCGCCACCTCGCCCTGGAAGCGGCCGTGGGTGGAGTCGTAGCGGAGCATGTAGGCCAGGTACTCCACATCGATCAGATCGTTGATCGCCACCACCTCCACGTCGGCGACATTGCAGGCGCGGCGGAAGGCCAGGCGACCGATGCGGCCGAAACCGTTGATGCCGATGCGGAGGGTCATGGGCGGCCAGAAATCGAGTGTCAACCTACTTTCCCGCTTCAGGCGCGTCCGCCTGCTGCGTCGGCAGGCAGAGGCTGGGGCGACCCGCAGCGAAGGCCATGCCCACCCGCACGTTGCGGCGATCGATGTCGCTGTCGGCCGGCTCGCCCACCAGTTGCTCCAGCCGCTCGCTGTAGCGCCGGCGGGTCGTTGCGCTGATCAGCCCGTCGCGCTCCAGGGCGCAGAGCAGGCGCATGGCGCCATTGCCCTTGCCGAACATCAGCAGGAACGCTTCCTTCTCCGTGGGCGCCCCCCAGGCTGCTCCGGCGGGGCTGGCCAGCAGGGCCAGTCCCAGCGCGAGAGCAGGGGCCAGGCGCGGCCCCGGCCGGCCGTTCACAGGTCCTCGTCTTCCAGCAGAAGCTGCTGAAAGGCGGTGTAGAGGTCGCCGTGATCGGCGGCCAGTTTCGGGTTGGGCCGGCCGATGGCCGTGTCGCGGCGCCTGGCTCCAGGCCTTTGGTTCTCCGCGCCAGAGGGGCTGGCGCCGCTGGTGCCTGGGCTGGGGGCACCGGCGGCGGCGGGGCGCTGGCGGCGCTGCCCCTCCACCTGCCGCAGCCGTTCCATCAGGTGGGGCGGCACCGTGCCATCGGCGCTGGCCTGCATCAGTTCGCGGAACAGCTGCTCAGGATCGGTTTCCGTCTCCACCTTGTGGCGGGGTTCGGCCGCCCGGGCCCGGGCACTGGGCTTGGGCTCCGGTTTGGGCAGGGGCTGGGGCAGGCTGCGCCCCAGCTCCCGCAGGCGCTCGAGGCTGCGGGGATCGAAGCTCATCTCAGCGGCAGCCCAGGGTGTCGCGGGTGTTGCGGCCGGTCACCGGATTGGTTCCCTTGGCTGCGGCGCAGAGAGCCTTGAGGGCATCGCCGCGCAGGGGCACGTTGGTGAAGTCGGCCCCGGTGATCGTCACGGACTCGAAGCGGGTGTTGAAAGCGAAGGCATCCTCCAGCACCGCATTGGTGAGATTCGTGCCGTTGAACACCGCCGAGTCGAGGGTGGCCTCCCGCAGGTTGGTGTTGCTGAGGTCGGCGTCCTGCAGCTTGGCGCCGAACAGGCTGGCCCCCTGCAGGTCGGCGCCGGAGAGGTTGGCGTCGCGCAGGTTGGTGAGGTTGAAGGTGGCGCCGCGCAGGTCCTGGCCGGAGTAGTCGGCGCCGATCAGCACCTGTTTGGCCACGTCCACAGCCGCCGCCACCGGTGCGGCCAGGGGGCCGGCCAGCAGACCCACAAGGAGCAGGAGGGGCAGCCACACCCTGGGGCTCCAGGGCCGATCCCCAGGACAAGTGCTGGCCGGCAGGCGGTGATGGAGATGGCCCATGGCTCCTCGGGAACGGTGGCGACGGCTGTGGTGGCAACCCTAGGCAGCGTCCTCCGCCCCCCGTTCCATGGCCCTGACGCGCGAGCCTCTGCCGCTGCATGGTGGCTGGGCGGAACAGCGGGCCCTGCGGCTGCTGCGCAGCCGGGGCTGGCATCTGCAGGCCCGCAACTGGCGCTGCCGCTGGGGGGAACTCGATCTGGTGCTCGAGAAGCCGGGCCGGCTGTTGCTGGTAGAGGTGAAGGGGCGCCGCAGCGGGGTGGATGGCTGGGGCGTCGCGGCCCTGCACTGGCGGAAACGGCAGCGGCTGGAGCGGGCGTGGGCGTGCTGGCTCGCCGAGCATCCCGCCCACGCCCTGCGGCCGGTGGAGCTCGTCTACGCGCTGGTGCCCCTACCCCCCCGGAGGGGCCAGGTTCGCTGGATCCGGGCCCGCTTCTGAGGGGATGCGCCACTCCACGCTGCAGCGGTAGCGGATGTTGTCGAGCCCTACCTCAATCTCCTGGCAGAGCTCGCGGGTCACCACGGCGCCCTGGGGGACCTGCTGGCGGGCCTGCTCCAGCGCATGGGCCCGGTCCCAGATCGATTCCGCCGTGGCGCTCCCTGCCCAGGCCGGTGCCCCCGCCAGGGCCAACACCGCCGCCAGGCCGGCCCATGGCCAGCGCAGGCCCTGGCCCGGGCGTTGGGTTCGGTGGATCTGAGGGGTCCGTGCCATGGCGATGATCCGTGCGAAGGGCTGGTGCCCCTGGTCTAGCCATGGCAGCCCCTGCGGCGGCAGCAGGCAATCTGGATAGAGAGCCGGCCCCCGCCATGACCTTCGCTGCCCATCGGGCCCGCAAGCGCTTCGGTCAACACTGGCTGGTGGATGAGGGGGTGCTGGATCAGATCGTGGCGGCAGCCGCCATCCAGCCGGGGGAGCGGTTGCTGGAGATCGGCCCGGGCCGCGGGGCCCTCACCGAACGGCTGCTGCGCAGCCCTGCTGCCGGGCTGGCTGCCGTGGAGCTGGATCGCGATCTGTTGGCAGGCCTGCGCCAGCGCTTTGCGGACGACGCCCGCTTCGCCCTGGTGGCCGGGGATGCCCTCGCCGTCGATCTGCCGGCGGCGGACAAGGTGGTGGCCAACATCCCGTACAACATCACTGGACCGTTGCTGGAGCGGCTGGTGGGCCGTCTCGACCGGCCCGTCACACCCCCCTACAAGCGGCTGGTGCTGCTGGTGCAGCAGGAGGTGGGCGAGCGGATTCGCTGCCGGCCCGGCAGCAGTGCCTATTCCGCCCTCAGTGTGCGCATGCAGCTGCTGGGTGATTGCCAGACGGTGTGTGCGGTGCCCCCCCGCTGCTTTCAACCGCCGCCGAAGGTGCAGTCGGAGGTGATTGCCATCGATCCCCTGCCGGTGCACCAGCGACTGGAGCCAGCCATCGCCCGCGGGGTGGAGCAGTTGCTGCGCCGCTGCTTCGCCTCCCGCCGCAAGATGCTGCGCAACACCCTGGTTGGCCTGCTGCCGCCGGATCGGCTCGCGGCCCTGGCCGCTGCGGCCGGCATCGACCTGCAGCAGCGCCCCCAGGAGCTCCCGCCGTCCGCCTGGGTGGCCCTGGCGGCGGGTTTGAATCGCAGCATCTCCGCTGCCCCGGCGCTCGATGGCTGAACTCTCCGTCTGCTCCCCGGCCAAGATCAACCTGCACCTGGAGGTGCTCGGGCTGCGGGCCGATGGCTTTCACGAGCTCGCGATGGTGATGCAGACCATCGACCTCTTCGATCTGCTGCGCCTGAAGCCCACGGCGGATGGCGCCATCGCCTTGCACTGCGATCACCCGGACCTGCCCACCGACGGGAGCAACCTGATCACGCGTGCGGCGGAGCTGCTCAAGGCCCGCGCCGGACTGCCCGAGCTGGGCGCCGAGATCGCCCTGCGCAAGCGCATTCCCATCGGGGCCGGCCTGGCTGGGGGGTCGAGCAATGGGGCGGCAGCCCTGGTGGGCCTCAATGCGCTCTGGGGCCTGGGTTTCAGCCCCGAGGCCCTGCTGGGGATGGCCGCCGAGCTCGGCTCCGACATGCCCTACTGCCTGGCGGGGGGCACCCAGCTCTGCTTCGGGCGGGGGGAGAGCCTGGAGCCCCTCGAGCCCGGCGCCGCCGACACCCTGGCGGTGCTGCTGCTCAAGCATCCCGAGGCCAGCGTCAGCACCCCCTGGGCCTATGGCCGCTGCCGGGAGCTGCGCGGTGCCCACTACCTCACGGGGGAGCCGGCCTTCGCCGAGCGCCGGCAGGCCCTGCGCCACAACCCGCTCCTGCCGGCCCTGCAACGGGGCGCGGCCCTGCCACCCCTGCGCAACGACCTGCAGGCGGTGGTGGAATCGGAGGTGGCCAGCGTGCGCGAGGGCCTCGTCCTGCTGCGCCGGCTGCGCACGCCCCTGGCGGTGGCGATGAGCGGGTCAGGCCCGAGCCTTTTCGCTCTTTTTCCCGACCTGGATGCCGCGTTCGCGGCTCAGGTGGAGCTGGCAACGGATCTGGAGGCGGGCGGATTTCAAAGCTGGGCCTGTGGGCTCTCGCCCGCAGGCGTCATGCTGGTGGCGTGACCGATCCCATCACCCCCCCCTCCGTCGCCGGTCCGGAGCCCCGCAAGGGGCCCCTGAGCTTTCTCTCCGGCGCCCTCACGGCCGGGCTGCTCTCCTGGCTCTGCCTCGGCCTGAGCAAGCGGATGGCCACCTACTACGCCCTCCACCCGCCCCACTACACCTCGGCCATCGCCCAGTCGATCGCCACCGCGCTCAAGACCCTGATCGTGGGAATGGCCTTCCTGGCCACCTTCAGCTTCGGCTTCATCGCCCTGGGCCTCACGCTGGTGTTCCTGCGCAGCCTGGTGGCGGGTGCCCCCCCGGGGCCGGAACAGCCAACCGAGGACCGCCCCGCCATTCAGGTCGATGCCGGCCTCTCCAGCCAGAGCGGCCCCCAATCGGACAGCTGACGGATTTCCCCTTAACCTCCAGGCGGTTCCAGCCTTCAGCCCATGACCCTCCACGACCTGGGATTGCTGGTGACCCTGCTCCTGCCGGGCATGCTGCTCTCTGTGCTGATCCTCAGCACCTTTGCCGCAGGCGGCTGAGATAGGTTGGCCGCCACACGGTGCAAGCCAACGCGTGGCCGAAACGCTGCTGTTCAACGCCCTCCGCGAAGCCATCGACGAGGAGATGGCCCGCGATCCCCACGTCTGCGTGATGGGGGAGGACGTGGGTCAATACGGCGGCTCCTACAAGGTCACCAAGGATCTCTACGAGAAATACGGCGAGCTGCGGGTACTGGACACCCCGATCGCCGAGAACGCTTTCACGGGCATGGCGGTGGGCGCTGCCATGACGGGCCTGCGGCCGATCGTGGAGGGCATGAACATGGGCTTCCTGCTTCTGGCGTTCAACCAGATCTCCAACAACATGGGGATGCTGCGCTACACGAGCGGCGGCAACTTCACCATCCCAGCGGTGGTGCGCGGTCCGGGCGGGGTGGGCCGCCAGCTCGGTGCCGAGCACAGCCAGCGGCTCGAGGCCTACTTCCACGCGGTGCCCGGCATCAAGATCGTGGCGGTGAGCACCCCCACAAACGCCAAGGGCCTGATGAAGGCCGCTATCCGCGACAACAACCCGGTGCTCTTCTTCGAGCACGTGTTGCTCTACAACCTCTCCGAGGAGATTCCGCAGGGCGACTACATCTGCGCCCTCGATCAAGCCGAGATCGTGCGCGAGGGAAAGGATGTGACGATCCTCACCTATTCCCGCATGCGTCACCACTGCCTCAAGGCCGTGCAGCAGCTGGAGGCTGAGGGGGTGGATGTGGAGCTGATCGACCTGATCAGCCTCAAGCCCTTTGACATGGCCACGATCGGCGCTTCGATCCGCAAGACCCACAAGGTGATCGTGGTGGAGGAGTGCATGAAGACCGGCGGCATCGGCGCCGAGCTCCTCGCCCTGATCACCGAGCAGTGCTTCGACGACCTCGACGCCCGACCCCTGCGGCTGTCCTCGCAGGACATCCCCACCCCGTACAACGGCACTCTCGAAAACCTCACGATCATTCAGCCCCACCAGATCGTTGAGGCCGCCAGACAACTGGTGGCCGGCCAGGTCTGAGCGAGTTCCCAACAGCGAGTCGAGCAACCGGATGGCGCGTCAACAGGGGTGGTTCGCCCTGATCCTGGCCCTGGCGATCGCTGCCGGGGTTCTGCTGGTGCAGTTCCCGCTGCAGCTGGGCCTTGACCTGCGCGGCGGCAGCCAGCTCACCCTGCAGGTGCAGCCGGCCGGGGCCATCACCCGCGTGGAGCGGGAGCAACTCGAGGCGGTGAAGGAGGTGCTCGACCGCCGCATCAATGGCCTGGGCGTCGCCGAGTCGACCCTGCAGACCGTCGGCAACGACCAGCTGGTGCTCCAGCTTCCCGGGGAGCAGGATCCCAGCCGGGCTGCCCGGGTGCTGGGTTCCACGGCCCTGCTTGAATTCCGGGCCCAGAAGCCTGGCACCGAAGACCAGATGCGGGGCCTGCTGGCCCTCAAGCGCCAGGCCCAGGCCGTGTTGGCCAGCAAGGAGCGCCGGGCTCCGGAGGAGGGTCCCGCTGGACCTGGCACGGCTGCCCAGCCCGACCCCCCCTCCATCAAGGCCGAGGAGCTCGCCCGCTCCCTGCAGCAGCTGGGGGTGCAGATGCCTGCAGGGGCCGATGAAGCCGAGCAGCTCCGCCTGCTGCTCCAGGCGGTGAACACCCGGATCGTGGATCTCTACGAACCGGCAGCTCTCACCGGCAAAGACCTCACCACCGCCGGTCGCCAGCAGCAGCAGAGCGGTTCGGGCTGGGAGGTGACCCTCTCCTTCACCCGGGACGGTGGTGAAGCCTTCGCGAAGCTCACCCAATCGATCGCAGGTACGGGCAGGCTTCTGGGGATCGTTCTCGACGGCCGCTCGATCAGCGAGGCGAGCGTGGGGCCGGAGTTCCGCGCGGCGGGGATCACCGGTGGTTCGGCCAGCATCACGGGCAACTTCAGTGCTGAAGAAGCACGTGAACTCGAGGTGCAGCTCCGTGGAGGCTCCCTCCCCCTGCCGGTGGAGGTGCTGGAGGTGCGTACGGTCGGTCCTTCCCTGGGTGCTGAAAATGTGCGCACCAGCCTGATCGCGGCCCTCTCGGGCCTGGCGCTCGTGGCCGTGTTCATGGTGCTCACCTATCGCCTGGCTGGGGTGGTGGCTGTGGTGGCTCTCAGCCTCTATGCCCTCTTCAACCTGGCGGTCTACGCCCTGATCCCGGTCACCCTCACCCTCCCGGGCATTGCCGGCTTCATCCTGTCCCTGGGCATGGCGGTCGACGCCAACGTGCTGATTTTTGAGCGGATCAAGGACGAGCTCCGGGAGGGCAACACCCTGATCCGTTCCATCGACACCGGTTTCGCCCAGGCCTTCTCTTCAATTCTGGATGGCCAGCTCACCACCTTGATCAGCTGCCTGGCCCTCTTTCTCCTCGGCACGGGTTTTGTGAAGGGTTTTGCCGTGACCCTTGGAATCGGTGTGCTGCTCAGCCTGTTCAGCGCCCTCACCTGCACCCGCACCCTCCTGCGCCTGTTGATGAGCTATCCGGCCCTGCGGCGCACCGCCTATTTCCTGCCCCGGGCCGAGCTGCCCACCGGAGCCTGACCCGCTGATTCCGATGCCCTCCCTGTCTTCCCTCCTCCAGCTTCGGGTCAACCGCCACAGCCGCCTGCTGTGGAGCCTCTCGGCCGTGGCCCTGGTGCTCAGTGTGGTCGGCCTTGCTGCCAGCTGGCTGTCCCCTGCCATCGGAGCTCCCCTGCGTCCAGGTCTCGACTTCACCGGCGGAACGCAGATCGAACTCAGCCGCACCTGTGCGGGCAGCTGTGCCCCGCTCACGGTTGCCCAGCTGGAGTCGGCTGCCCGTGAGGTGTCCCTTGCCGCTGAGGCCGGTGCCTCCGCCCCTGACCTGCGGGGGGTGAGCGCCCAGGTGCTGGAGGAGGGAGCCCAGGTGGTGCTGCGCCTGCCGACCCTGTCGGCGGCCCAGGGACAGGCCCTGGTGACGGCCCTCCAGCCGGTCGTCGGTGACACCACGCCGGGAGGTCTGTCGATCGAGACCATCGGCCCCACCCTGGGTTCCCAGCTGCTCCGTTCAAGCTTGATTTCCCTGCTGGTGAGTTTTGTGGGGATCGCGCTTTACATCACCTTCCGCTACGACCGCGTCTACGCGGTGCTGGCCCTGCTTTGCCTCGCCCATGACGTGCTGATCACCACCGGCGTGTTCGCCTGGCTGGGGCTGCTGGCAGGGGTGGAGGTGAACAGCCTCTTTGCCGTTGCCCTGCTCACCATCGCCGGCTATTCGGTGAATGACACGGTGGTGATCTTTGACCGGATCCGCGAGAAGCGAAACCAGCTCCAGGGTTTCTCCCTGGCGGATCAGGCCGATGCTGCCGTTCAGGCCACCCTCACCCGCTCCCTCTACACCAGCCTCACCACCCTGCTTCCCCTCATCGCCCTGATCCTGTTCGGTGGCAGCACCCTGTTCTGGTTTGCCGTGGCTTTGAGCATCGGCATCCTGGTCGGCGCCTGGTCCAGCATCAGCGTGGCCCCCACTCTTCTTCCCCTCTTCAGTCGCCGATGACCCGCACCGCCGTTGAGGCGCCTGCCCAGCCTCGCCCCAAACGGCGTCCACGCTGGTCTCCCCTTCCCCTGCTGCTGGCATTCCTCGCCCTTTGGGATCTGCGGGAGGACCTGGTTCTGCTCGCCGACCACTTCACGCTCACGTCCCTCTTCTATCTGGTCCGCAGCCACCCTCTGGCTGTCGCTGTGCTGCTGCTTCAACCGAGCCTCTGGAAGCAGTACAGCTGAGCCGCCTGCGTCCACAGGCATCAGCGCCAGCGGTCCATCACATCCCGCACCACCACTTGCTCGCAGATCACCTGGAGCACCACCACCAGGGGCAGGGCCAGCAGCAGGCCCGGCAGGCCCAGCAAGGCTCCGAGGCTGAGCTGGGCCATCAGGGCCACGGTGGGCAGGAGATTCACCGTCCGCCGCAGGAGCAGAGGGGTGAGCAGAAACGCCTCCCCGTTCTGCAGCACCAGCCGAAGCACCAACACCTGCAGGACCGTGGCGGGGGACACCAGCAGGGCAACCGAGAGGGGGAGCAGGGTGGCTGCGGTCGGCCCGATGGTGGGCACGAAGGTGAGAAGGCCGCACACCAGCGCGCTCAGCAGGGCCAGCGGCACCCGCAGCAGCGCCAGGCCAGCCCAGGTGAGCAGGAACACGGTGATGGCCGAGAGGGTCATGCCAGCCAACCAGCCGCCCAGCGCCTCGCGGCATTCATCGAGCAGGAAGCCCATGCGCCGGCGCCAGAAACTGGGCGTGAGGGCAATGATCAGTTTCCGGTGGCTGCCTGGATCCAGGCTGAAGAGCACCGCCAGCAGGGCCATCAGCAGCAGCTGCACCGTGCTGTTGGCTGCCCCCCCGGCCAGGCCGAGCAACTGGCTGCCGATCGGCTGCAGCCGATCCCAGCTGCCCAGGTTTGCCAGGGAGGTGTTCAGATCCGGGAGCCAGCTCACCTGGCGGCTGATCTCACCCAGGCGCCTGGCCACCGCCGGGGCCAGCAGGCCCAGCTGCTGCACCTGCTCCACCAGCTCGGGCAGGAGCACCTGGGCCAGGGCCAGTGCGATCCCCACAAGGGCCAGCAGCACGATCACCAGGGAGGGTCCCCGCCCCAGGCGGGTGCGCCGCATCAGCAGGGTGGTGGGCACATCCAGGGCCACCGCCAGCACCACGGCCCCGAAGAGCACCAGCAGCACCCAGCGCAGTTCCCAGGCCAGCAGCCCGAGCACGATCAGGGCCAGGGCCCCGAGAAGGCTGCGGCTGCTCAGGCCCTGACTGGGTTGCCTCATGGGCTGGGGCGCTCCCGCTTCCAGGGGTCGAGGATGTCATCGATGACGACATCGCGCACGATCACCTGCAGGCAGAATGCCAGCGGCAGCGCGAGCAGCAGGCCCAGGGGGCCGAACACGAGGGTGAAGAGCAGCTGCGCCGTAAGCGTGAGACCCGGCAACAGCCGCAGTTGATGGTGCATCACCGAGGGGGTGATCACGTAGCTCTCGAGGTTCTGCACGGCCACATAGAGCACCAGCACCGCCAGGGACTTCCAGGGCGACTCCAGCAGGGCCACCGACATCGGGAAGATGGTGCTGAGGGTGGGGCCCACATTGGGGATCACGTTGAGCACGCCCGCCAGCACGGCATTTGCCGCCACCAGCTTCACGCCGAGCACCGAGAGGCCGATGGCCGCCAGCGTGCCCACGCATACCGAGCTGATCAACACCCCCACCATCCAGGCGCTCAGGGCCTCGCCGCAGCGCACGAGCACCCCGCGGAAGCGGCGCCGATAGAAGGAGGGCACGAGCAGCACCGCCACCTCCCGGTAGTGGGTGGGCTGCACCGCGACCATCAGCGCCACTGCTACCACGAACAGCAGCTGGAGCAGGCCCGTGCCCAGGCCGCCAGCGAGGCCCAGCAGGCGCAGGGCCCCTTCACTGAGGTTGGGAACAGGCCCCTCGCTGCCCTTGATCAGCCCATCCCGCAGCCAGCTGAGATTGATGGTCTGGGAGCCGTAGAGCATCTGGCTGGCCCGATCCATCCAGCCGCGCAGCAGCTCCAGCAGGGTGACGGCTGCTGCCGGCAGCTTGCTCACCAGCTCGCTGAACTGCTCGATGAACGGTGGAATGATCGCCGTGGCGATCACGGCGATGACCACCACTACGATCCCCAGCGACAACAGCAGCGCCACGGGTCTGGAGCAGCCCAGCCGATCGCGCACCAGGCCCACCAGGGTGCAGAGGGCCATCGCCAGCACGATGGCGGCAAAGATCAGGATCAGACTTTCACGCAGGCTCCAGAGCAGCAGCAGGGCCGCCACCAGCGCCAGCAGTCCCAGCCACTGCCCGAAGCGCAACGGTTCAGCCCTCGTCGTCTGAGTCGCTCTTGGACTCGCTGCCGGAGAACCCGAGGTCGTGACTTTCGGCGTAACGCTGGGCAAAGCGCATGAAGCGCTCGAAGTCGTCGGTGCTCTTCCAGGTGTAAGTGGCCTCCAGGGCACTGGCCTTGCCATTCACGAAGCGGGCCTTCACCTCCCGGGTCACCAGTTCCCCTTCGGAGTCGACCATGAACATGCCGGTGATGTCGCCCATGGCCTCCGGGGCCAGGGCCTCCGGCTCTTCGAAGACGAACATGGCCTGGCCGGTGCGGCCGTCGCGGGAGCGGGTCAGGCGGATGTCGGGCACGACCGGTTCGTCCACGCCGCGGAAGAACTGAATGGCTGCGCCCATGGCAAGCGAGAAAAACTGATCCTAGGCCCGTCGGCGGGGCCCGCACTCGCCTGACATAGTGGGCCCACGCTGGCTCCCCTGGCCCGGTTCTCCATGCTCTCCGGTCCTCCGGTCACCGCATCTGCCACACCCGAAGCGCTGCTGGAGCGCTTCCAGTCCGCGAATCCCCGCCAGCGCCGCACCCTGCTCCCCCAGCTCGAGCGGCAGGCCGACGGGCTCAGGCCGCTGATCGGCGACCATCTCGACCGCCTCGATGCCACCGGGGACGACTGGGCCGCCGGATTTCTGATCCAGTTGCTGGTCGGTGGCGATGGCGCGGCCTGCGAGGCCTTCTTCCGCACCTATCCCAGCGGCTGGCTGGCCACCACCAGTGCCTCCGGCCTCGACTACACCCCCCTGCAGCGGGCCATGGTGCTCGAGCACTACGAGGAGGCCGATCGGCTCACCAGCGCCCTGCTGCGCGAGCTGGCCGGACCGGACGCCGTCCGCCGCGGCTACGTGTATTACAGCGAGGTGCCGCCGATCGCCTCGGCTGATCTGGAGAGCCTCGACCGCCTCTGGGTCTGTTTCTCCCGCGGCCGATTCGGTTTTTCCGTACAGGGTCGGCTGCTGAAGGCCTGCAACGGCCGCTGGGATCAACTGTGGCCCCGGCTGGGCTGGAAGAACGGCTCCCAGTGGACCCGCTACCCCGGCTCCTTCCAGTGGACGATCGCGGCGCCGGAGGGACACATGCCCCTGGTCAATCAGCTGCGGGGGGTGCGCCTGATGGATGCGCTGCTCCAGCATCCGGCATTGCAACGGCGCATCAACGGCTGATCGTTTCCCCGGTGGGGTCTAGGGTCAAATCGGCAGCCGCGGATCCGCCTGGATGACACTGCGCTGGTCGGATTACATCACCCCCTCCACCCTCCAACTCAGCCCCCTCGTGGAGTTGCTCCTGGAACCCGTGCGCTGCCTGCAGCTCCAGGCCCAGCTGCAGCTCGGCCTGCAGGAGGCCCTGGTGAATGCTGTGCGTCATGGCAATGGGGGTGATCCCGCCAAGTGTCTGCGCATCCGCCGCATCGAGACACCCCGCTGGCTGATCTGGCAGGTGCAGGACGAGGGGCCTGGACTGCCGCCGGAGGCTCGCTCCACCACCCTGCCCGAGTGCCTGGATGCCGTGGGCGGCCGCGGGCTGTTTCTGATTCACCACTGCTTCGACGACGTGCGCTGGAGTGCCCGTGGCAACCGCCTCCAGCTGGCAGTCAGCCGTCGACGGATCCGCTCCGGTCTCAGTGTCCAGGGCACCCCGGGTCACTGATTTCAGCCCGCAGCCACCCGAGGGCATGCTCCACCAAGGCAGCCGCTTCCTCGCGGGCGGGAGTTGGCTGCCGCTGTGCAGGGTTGTCTGCACTGAGCAGCTGCACCAGGGCGGCTGCCAGCTGTTCAGCCGCCCGCCGCGGGCGCTGACCCTTGAGGGCATGCCACTCGCGATCCCCGATGCTGAGCCGGCGTTGCAGCTCCACCGCCAGGGCCTGGGCCCCCTCTGGCCAGTCCCGCGAGGGGCGCCCCTTGGCGGCTCCTGCATTGCCGTTCGGCCTGGTCTCCAGCTCGGAGTGCACTGGACGATCAGCGGGGGGAGCCCCCATCCTGACGGGTGAAAGTCGCCGACTGTGCGCCGCGTGAACCGAATGCCCCCCCAGCGCCCCGTGCGGCTGCTCCATCTGCTGGACGGGTTGTTCACCCAGGCGTCGCGGGCCGGTCGCAGCACGGGCGTGATCCAGCGTCGCCAGCAGCAACGTCTGGTGCTGGCCCAACGGTTGCTGGACCCGCTACCTGCGGAACTGCAACCGCAGGAGCGGGGCAGCCAGCTCTTCTGGCGTGGCCTGCGCTGGGGGGGGCTGGGGCTCTGGCTGGCCTGGTTGCTGCGCCCCTAGCCCGCCCGCCGGCGGGCCGACCACACCCGGGTCATGAAATGGGTCTCGGCGGTGATCGCCTCAAATCCCGCCCGAGCCAGGCGCTCCTCGATGGGGTCGCCGATGTAGTCGCGGTAGTAGGGCTCGTGGAACCCGCGTCGGAAGTTGTCCATCACCGGCTGGAACTGCGGCGAGTCGGCGAGCTGGATCGAATCGGCCAGCACCAGCACGCCGCCGGGCTCCAGCAGGCGGAAGCAGTCGTTGAGCACGTTCTGGCGCGCCTCTCCGGGCAGCTCGTGCAGCAGGAACACGCAGGTGAGGGCCTGGAACGTGCCATCGGCGAACGGCATCGCCTCGCCATTGCCCTGCACCAGCTGGGGAAGCTCGCCCGGCAGTTCGCCCAGCCAGCGGTTGGCCTGACGCAGGTACGCCGTCGACAGGTCGAGACCCACCAGCTGGGCCTTGGGCAGGGCACCCCGCAGCTGGCGCAGGGTGCGGCCGGTGCCGGTGGCCACATCCAGCACCCGGATCTGGCCGGCCGGCCGGTCGGCGAAGGCCTGCAACCCGCGCAGCAGGGGGGCCAGCACCCGCCGGCGCATCGGGTCGGCCGTGCCGTTGAACAGGATCTCCACCTGCAGGTCGTAGAGAGAGGCGGAGTGGTCGCTCAGGTAGCCATCGGTCTGGTGGTGGAAGTTCTGGAGGTAATAGTCGGGATAGGCTTCCTGATCCACATGGCGGGGCAGGTCGCGCACGTTGCGCTGCTGGCGGCGATTCCAGGTGGCCGGCAGATCCAGCCAGACCAACGGATAGCGGCTGGCCCAGTCCAGCCAGGGGGCATCGAAGAGCAGGGATGCCGGATACAGCCCCTGTTCCGCCTCCTGCCAGTCCCGCTCCTGCAGTTGCTCCATGGCGCGGCGCAGGTCCTGCATCAGGTCTTCGCTCACCGGCTGCATGCTGGGTGTGCTGCCAGGAGCCAGGGCGCGCATCAGCCGTGTGGAGACCTCCTTGTGGGTGAGACCGAACAGTGCCTTGCCCTGCTGGAGTGTCTGGTAAGCCAGCTTGGTGAGCTGATCGGGCATCGGCGGCGGTCGGGCTGCCCCCATTTCAGCCGATCTGTGCTCTGGTCGTGACCGACCTACCGCGACGCTGCATCAGCTTCCGCGGTGAAGAGGGATGTCGACTGCCGGTTTCACGGGTTGTTCCCGCCACCGACCTCCCACACTGAGATCAATACCCCAACCGATCACTTCACGGTTCCAGGAGGCATGCCATGAGCCAGCTCCATCCTCAGACCGGCCTTCCCCTGCCTGCCAATGCGGCCCGTCAGGCCGGCCCCGACCGTGAATTCCTGGCCTGGGCCAGCAGCCATCAGCGGGAGCGCCTGCTCCATGGTGCCGCGCTGGCCCAGATCACCCGTCATCACGATCTCAATCCCGCCGGCGATGCGGTGCATCAGCTGCAGGCCTGGGCAGCGCGTCAGCTTCATGACAAGCACCTGCACTACAGTGCCATCGCCCAGATGCGCCACCGCTAGGCCCGGACCAGCACACGAGAAAGCCCCGGCAGGGCCGGGGCTCTTCTCTGCTAAGGACCCACAGCATTCAGGGAACACTCACCCATGGACTCCTCATCCGAGGGTGAGCGGGTTTGACGGCGCCGCCTGATCAGGCGCCGGCTGATCAGGCGTCGTAGTACATGGTGAACTCGTGGGGGTGGGGCCGCTGGCGCAGCTGCTGCACCTCCTCGTACTTCATCGAGATCCAGTTGTTGATGAAGTCTTCGGTGAAGACGCCGCCGGCCAGAAGGTAGTCCTTGTCGGCATCGAGGGCCTCCAGGGAGCCGTTGAGCGAGGCGGGCACCGTGGAGATCTTGGCGAGCTCCTCGGCGCTCAGTTCAAACAGGTCGACGTCGGTGCCATCGCCGGGGTCGATCTGGTTCTTGATGCCGTCGATGCCGGCCATCAGCATCGCCGCGAAGCCCAGGTAGGGGTTGGAGAGGGCGTCGCCGGAGCGGAATTCGAGGCGCTTGGCCTTGGGGCTGGGGCCGGTGAGGGGGATGCGTACGGCGGCCGAGCGGTTGCCCTGGGAATACACCAGGTTCACCGGCGCCTCAAAGCCCGGCACCAGGCGCTTGTAGCTGTTGGTGGTGGGGTTGGTGAAGGCCAGGAAGCTGGGGGCGTGCTTGAGCAGGCCGCCGATGTACCACCGGGCGGTCTGGGAGAGGTTGGCGTAAGTGCCCTCACCGAAGAACAGGGGGTTGCCGCCCTTCCAGAGGCTCTGGTGCACGTGCATGCCACTGCCGTTGTCGGCGAACACCGGCTTGGGCATGAAGGTGGCCGTCTTGCCGTATTTCTTGGCGACGTTGCGCACCACGTACTTGTAGATCATCACGTTGTCGGCCGCGCTGATCAGCTCGGCGAACTTCATGCCGAGCTCGTGCTGGGCAGTGGCCACCTCATGGTGGTGCTTCTCGATCGGCACCCCCAGCGCCGCCATGGTGAGGATCATCTCGGTCCTCATGTCCTGGAGGGTGTCGTTGGGGGCGACCGGGAAATAGCCCTCCTTCAGCTGGATCTTGTAGGCCAGGTTGCCGCCCTCCTCCAGGCGGGCCGTGTTCCAGGGGGCCTCGATCGAATCGACGCTGTAGAAGCTCGTGCCATTGCCCGAGCTGTAGCGCACGTCATCGAAGACGAAGAATTCCGGTTCCGGGCCGAAGTAAGCGGTGTCGGCGATGCCGGTGGAGCCCAGGTAGTCAAGGGCCTTCTGGGCCAGGGCCCGGGGGCACCGACCGTAGGGCTGGCCACTGCGGGGCTCCTGGATGGAGCAGATCAGGCTGAGGGTCTTGTGGCTGTAGAAGGGGTCGATCCAGGCGGTGCTGGGGTCGGGCACCATCGCCATGTCCGACTCGTTGATCGCCTTCCAGCCGCGGATCGAGGAGCCGTCGAAGGCCACGCCATCGGTGAAGGCATCGGCATCCACCAGATCCTTGTGCACGGTGAGGTGCTGCCACTTGCCGTGGAGATCCACGAACTTGAGGTCGATCAGCTCGATGCCCTCGTCCTGGATCTGACGGAGCACGTCCTGGGCAGTTTTGGCCATGACGATGAACGGAAGGGGAACCGCCCCGGTGGCGGAATGACGGGACCGTACGGAGCAGCCTGGGGCCGCTTTGTAGCCCTCGTAACCAAAGCGCCGCTTGTCGGCGCTGGCGGCTTGCGTAACCGTTTCTGTCAAATCCGCCAGAAGCCACCCCCGGCCTGGGTTCTGGCGGATCACGAGTGCTACGTTCCGCACCAGGCTGTAGCAATCCACTCCACACCATGCGGGATGCCATCACCGGTCTGATCGGCCGCTACGACCAGCTCGGCCGCTACCTCGACCGCGATGCCATCGATCGCATCAATGGCTATCTCGGTGAGGCCGCGCTCCGGCTGGCCGCGGTGGAGTTGATCAACCGCGAAGCCACCGAGATCGTGCGGGATGCCTCCCAGAGGCTGTGGCTGGAAGATCCCGAACTGATCCTCCCGGGTGGAAATGCCTACACCACCCGCCGGCTCTCGGCCTGCCTGCGGGACATGGACTATTTCCTGCGCTACGCCAGCTACGCCCTGATCGCCGGCGACGCCACCATCCTCAACGAGCGGGTGCTCAACGGCCTCGACGACACCTACAAGAGCCTGGGGGTGCCCACCGGCCCCACCGTGCGCAGCATCGCCCTGCTGGCCGATGTGGTGTGTGAGCGCCTGGCCGATGCGGCCGTGGCCGATGCCGCCACCCTCGCTGCCGTGGTGCGCGTTCCCTTCGATCACCTCTGCCGCGGCCTGGCGGCCTCGGACGTGCGCGCCCGCTGAGCGCTCCCGGCCCGCCTGCTCGCTGCGTAGGCTCCCCACCACCCCTCCCCCGTTCTTCGGCCCAGGCCCTTGTCCGCGCTGCCCCCCATCAACGACGCCCATCGCCGCCAGCTCGGCCCCATCGCCACCCCCGACCGGCTGCTGCTCGGTCCCGGTCCGTCGAATGCCCACCCCACCGTGCTGCAGGCCCTGGCCCGCACGCCGATCGGCCACCTCGACCCCCTCTACGTGGAGTTGATGGGTGAGGTGCAGGAGCTGCTCCGCTACGCCTGGCAGACCGACAACCGCCTCACCATTCCGATGAGCGGCACGGGCAGCGCCGCCATGGAGGCCACCCTCGCCAACACCATCGAGCCTGGCGACAAGGTGCTGGTTGCCGTGAAGGGGTATTTCGGCCTGCGGCTGGCCGACATGGCCGGGCGCTACCGGGCCGAGGTCGCCACGATCGAGCGGCCCTGGGGTGAGGCCTTCTCCCTGGAGGAGATCGAGGCGGCCCTGGCCCATCACCGCCCGGCGATCCTGGCGATGGTGCACGCCGAAACCTCCACCGGCATCCGTCAACCGATGGAGGGCATCGGGGATCTCTGCCGTAAGTACGACTGCCTGCTGCTGCTCGACACCGTCACCTCCCTGGGTGCGGTGCCCCTCTACCTGGATGCCTGGAAGGTCGACCTCGCCTACAGCTGCAGCCAGAAGGGCCTGAGCTGCCCCCCTGGCCTCGGCCCCTTCACAATGGGCCCCCGGGCTGAAGCCAAGCTGGCCTCCCGCTCCGACAAGGTGCCCAACTGGTACCTGGATGTCTCTCTGCTCAATCAGTACTGGGGCAGTGACCGGGTGTACCACCACACCGCTCCGGTGAACATGAATTTCGGCATGCGGGAGGCCCTGCGCCTGCTGGCCGAAGAGGGCCTGGAGGCCGTCTGGGATCGCCATCGCCAGAACGCCGAACGCCTCTGGCGCGGTCTCGAATCCCTTGGCCTCGAACTGCACGCCCCGGAGCACCTGCGCCTGCCCACCCTCACCACCGTGCGGATTCCGGAGGGCGTCGACGGCAAGGCCTTCACTCTTCACCTGCTCAACAAGCACGGCATTGAGGTGGGTGGCGGTCTCGGTGCCCTCGCCGGCAAGGTGTGGCGCATCGGCCTGATGGGCTACAACAGCCGCGCCGAGAATGTCGACCGTCTGCTCAACCTGTTTGAGACAGAGCTGCCGGCGTTCCGGCCCGCGTCGCAGAAGCAGCCTGTCGCTGCTGCCTGAGGGTCTCTCGCCGCCCCCGGAACCAGCGTTCCAGCTGGTGCTGGGCCGCCTGGCCCTCCACTCCCCCCAGCACCTGCATGTGGTGATGGGCGCTGGGGTGCATGGCCAGGTCGAGGCAGCCCCCCAGGGCTCCCCGCTTGGGGTCTGCCGCCGCATACACCACCCGGCCCATGCGGGCCTGAACCAGGGCCCCCGCACACATCGGGCAGGGCTCCAGGGTCACCAGGAGGGTGCAGCGGTTGAAGCGCCAGTCCCCCAGCAGCCGCGCCGCCTGGCCGAGGGCCACCAACTCGGCGTGGCCGAGGGGATCTTGCAGGCGGTGGCGGCGGTTGCTCCCCCAGCCCACGCAGCGTCCCTGCGGGTCGAGCACCGCCGCGGCCACCGGGATCTCGCCGCTCGCTCCGACGCATTCCGCCCGGCGCAGCAGCCGGGCCATCCACAGGCGCTCCGTCGCCTCCCCCAGCTGGGCCGTGGTGGTGGCCCCTCCTGGGCCACCGGGTTGAACAGCGCTCGAGGGGTTGCGTGCCATGGGCCTGGATGCTGAGGCTCTTGTAGCTCAGGTTCGGGCCCCCGCCCGCCTACGTCGGCTGCCGTGCAGGCCGCAGGTGAGAATGGGGCGGTGCGACCGTCAGCCGTTGGGATCTGCGCCATCTGCCCAGCGGGCGTTCCCGCCCCTCCCCTTTGCGGCGCCTGACCAGCCGGATGCCGAGCTGCAGGCATTTCTCGAGCAGGCGAGTGCCCGGCTGTGCCACTGGCTGGGTTCGGCTGCCAGCCGTCCCCCTCTGCCCGGGCTGAGCGTGATGCCCCCGGTGGAGCCCCAGAGCAGGGGTCTGGGGGTCGACCAGCTGCTGGCCGACCTTGATCTGGTTATGGATGGCGCCTACAACCCGGGCCATCCCGGCGCGCTGGCCCATCTGGACCCCCCGCCCCTGGCCGCCTCGATCGTGGGCGACCTGATCTGTGCGGGGCTGAACAACAACCTTCTGGCCGAAGAGCTCTCCCCGAGCCTCAGCCGCCTCGAGCGCAGCCTGATGGCCTGGCTGGCCGAGCGCATTGGCCTGCCGGCGGGCAGCGGCGGTGTACCTGCCAGCGGCGGCACCCTCTCCAACCTCATGGCCCTAGTGACGGCACGCCGGGAGCGGGGGCTGGGCACCTGCGGCGAGGCTGTGGTGCTGGCCAGTGCCGACGCCCATGTGTCGATCGGCAAGGCGCTGGCCGTGATGGGCCTGCCCCCCGAGGCCCTGCGGGCCATTCCGGTGCAGGCCGACGGTGCCATGGATTCCCAGGTTCTGGCTGTGGAACTGGACCGTCTGGCCCGGGCCGGCGTGCCCGTGCTGGCCGTCGTGGCCACTGCCGGCACCACCGTGCGCGGGGCGGTCGATCCCCTGCCCACCATCGCCGATCTCTGCCAGCACGCCGGCGTGTGGCTGCATGTGGATGGGGCGATCGGGGCCGTCTTCGGCCTCAGTGACCGCCATGCTCACCGGGTGCCGGGCCTGGCCCGGGCCGACTCGGTGACGGTAAACCCCCAGAAGCTGCTGGGCATCACCAAGACCTCCTCGCTCCTGCTGCTGGCTCGCCCCCAGGCGCTGGAGAGGGCCTTTGCCACCGGTCTGCCCTACATGGAGCCCAGCTGGGGTGGGGGCCATGGCGGTGAGAGCGGCCTGCAGGGCACGCGGCCGGCCGAGGTGCTGAAGCTGTGGCTGGGCCTTCGCCAGCTCGGGCTGGAGGGCCTGGAGCAGCTGCTGGATGGAGCGATCGCCCGCCGTGAACAGCTCGAGCGGGGCCTGGCCGACCTCGGGGGCCTGGAACTGCGGAGCGGTCCGCTCCACCTGCTGGCCTTCACGCCCGCCAGTGCCGATGGGTGCCAGGCCGAGATCTGGACGCGCCACACCCGTCAGCGACTGCTCGATGCCCAGCTGATGCTGTCCCGACCGCTCTACGACGGTCGCCATCACCTCAAGGCCGTTCTGGGCAACCCCTGCACGGGCTCCCCAGAGCTGGAGCGCCTGGTGGCAGTGGTGGCGTCCAGCCTTCCCCTTCAGCCACACCAGCTTCCCTGAGCAGACCCTTCGTCCGTCCTGCAACCCGGTGTCCGACTCCAACCCCTCCGACCCCCTGCCCCCTCCACAGGCCTCCGGCGCCGACCGGCGCGGGCGCTGGGTGGCGATTGTCACCGGGGCCATCTCGGTGCTTGTGGGGGTGCTCTACTTGCTGATGATCGTGCTGCTCGACAGTCGGGGGCCCCTCCAACCTCCACCGCCGGAGGCCCTCGGACTGGTCAGTGCCTCTGCGCCGGCGGTGGCTCCGGATCGCCGCCAGGTCGTGGTGGCAGTTCCCGGCCCTTCCGCTGCAGGGGCTCCACAACCCGGCTGAGGGCGAGATCGAGAAACTGGCGCAGGGCCCCATCGCGTCGATTGAGGTCGTAATGGCGTTGCACCACCTCCTGGATGCCGCCATCGCCCCACGATTGGTCGCGCTCGAAGTAGCTGATGAAACTCGCCCCGGCGATCCGGGTGAGCCAGGCCGCACTCACAGCCTGCAGCGCCCGGCTCACCAGCAGCGCCGGCAGGGTCGTGCTCAGGGCTGCTGAAACCAGCCCCACTCCACCTTTCACCAGCCCCAGGCCAGCGAGGGTGCGGCCCACCGAGAGCGCGAGCTCCTGGGCCGTCTCCCGGCCGAGCTGGATGTCGTAGACCTTGGCAACCTCCACCACCATCTGGGCATTCACCGCGGCGGCGGCCAGCAGATCCACCCCTGGCAGGGGCGTCACCGCCAGCACCCCGGCGCTGATCCAGCCATAGCGCTCCACCACCGCGATGGCATCCTGGCGGCGCTGCTCAGCCAGCAGCGTGCGGCTGGCCTCCCCCAGGTGCCGGCTCTGCAGGAGCAGGTTGTCGGCGATCAGCTCCTCCCCGTCGGCGTGGAGCACCGCAGCGATCCGCCGCAGCAGGGATTCCACTTCAGGCCTCGGCTGCAGCGGCAGACCTCCCGGCCGGGGGATGCTCTGGGGCGCGGCGCTGGCGGCCACCACATCTTCGGGTTGCAGCATCTCCCTGCAGCGTTCGCGCAGCCGCTGCAACAGCCGCTGCTCCTCCTGTTCGCCGCGCAGGTCGCACTTGTTGAGCACGAGCAGCAGCCGCTTGCCCAGGCTGGCGAGGGCCTGATACAGCTCCGCTTCGGCTGCCCTCAGGTCGCCGTCCACCACCAGCAGGAGCAGGTCGGCACGGCTGGCCTGTTCCCGCGCCCGTCGTCCCCGATCGGCACCGTCCACACCGGCCTCCAGCAACCCGGGGGTGTCGACCAGCCAGATCGCCCGCCTCAGTCCCTGCAGCCGCAGCCGATAGCGGGCCGAGGCCGTCGTGGACCCCATGGCTGCCCCCACCTCCCCCACCAGTTCATGGAGCAGGGCCCGGATCAGGCTGGTCTTGCCGGTGGAGCCCACACCGAACACCACCACCACCAGATCGCCCCGTTCCAGTTCGGCCGCCATGCGCTGCTGTTGCTGGCGCAGGGCCTCCCGGGCCACGCTGTCGCGGATCCGCTCCAGGGTCTGATCAATGGCCTCCAGTTGCTGGGCGGCGGCCTGACGGCGGTCCCGGGGGGCCGACGGGGCGGCGGATCCATCCGCCCCCAGGCGGCGACGGCCGCCCATGGCCCGTAACCAGGGCCAGCTCAGCTGTGCCATCAGCAGAGCGGCCCCGAGCACCAGCAGCAGGGCGACCGGGCCCACCAGCCCGTAGGGCAGCACAGCACTGAGCTGCCAGATCAGCTGGTTGAAGGCCTGGAGCACCAGGCCCACCACCAGCAGTGCTGC